>NZ_JBFHGC010000311.1:0-3560 GCF_041583315.1 Ilyobacter sp.
AATTAGCAGGAAAAAAGTATTCTAAAGAGTTTTTGTGGGAAACTACCTTATACACCACAGCAGAGCCTTGCTGTATGTGTACCGGTGCCATTTATTGGGCTAACATAGGAAATATGGTCTATGGGATTAGTGAAAAAAAACTTTTGGAATTAACAGGAAGTAATGAAAAAAACCCAACTTTTGATGTTCCTTGCAGAGAAATTATTGCAAAGGGTCAAAAAGATATTAAAGTAACAGGTCCTGTAGCATCACCTGAACTAGAACAGGCAATTGTTAAACCGCATATAGGATTTTGGGATTAATTTTAAATTAGCAGGAGGAAAAAACATGAGAGAAGTTATTCGGCATTTAGAAATAAAAAATATAACCAAGAGATTTCCTGGAGTTTTAGCCTGTGATAATATAAGTCTTGAGCTAAAACAGGGTGAAATTCTAGCTTTATTAGGAGAAAACGGTGCAGGAAAAACTACTCTTATGAATATCCTCTATGGACTTTATCACCAAGATGAAGGTGTCGTTCGAATTAACGATCGAGAAGTCAAAATCAATTCTCCTAAAGCGGCATTTAAACTTGGTATCGGTATGGTTCATCAGCATTTTATGCTTGTTCCAAACCTTACAGTTTTAGAAAACATTGCACTTGGAATCAGAAATACAAACACAATCAAGCTAGACCTGGAAGAAATCCGAGAAAAAATAGAAGAGATAACAAATAAATACGATCTTTCTGTTAATCCAGATGCCTATGTCTGGCAGCTAAGTGTCGGTGAACAACAAAGAGTTGAACTTGTAAAGACTCTTTGCCTTGGAGCTAATCTGCTGATACTTGACGAACCCACTGCCGCACTAACGCCGCAAGAAACAGATGATCTCCTTGTTTTATTAAGGAAAATGGCTGAAGAAGGATGTTCAATCATATTTATAAGTCATAAACTAAATGAAGTTAAAAGTGTAACTCACAAAGTAGCTGTTCTTCGAAACGGTAAGCTGGTTTACAACGGTGCAACTGATGATCATTCCCAAGAAGAGCTAGCTGCTAAAATGGCAGGTCACGATATTCATATTCATGTAAGTGAAGAAAAAGAAAACTTTGGAAAGACGGTTCTTGAATTAAAAGACGTTTGGGCAAAAGGAGACAGAGGAACCTATGCACTGAATGGTGTTTCACTAACTATCCGGGAAGGTGAAATAGTGGGAATAGCAGGTGTTTCAGGAAATGGTCAAAAGGAGCTTGCTGAAGTAATTAACGGAATCAGAAAAGTAAAAGAAGGAAGCATAACATTTAAAGATGAGGACATCACCAACTTATCAGCGAATAAAATTATAAAAAAAGATATGGGGTATATTCCTGAAGATCGAAATCACGAAGGAATAATTCCTAGTTTTAGCATCAAAGAGAATTTAATCTTGAAAGATTATTTCAAAGATAATTTTTCCAAATTTAGTTTTTTAAACCGTAAGCGAATTATTGAAAATGCCAAAAGACTCGTAGAAAAATTCAACATAAAATGTCCTGACATTGATACTGCATGCGGTACTTTATCAGGAGGGAATATCCAGAAAGTAATATTTGCCAGAGAGATAACAAGAGATCCTAAAATGCTAGTTGCAGCCTATCCCATCAGAGGACTGGATATAGGGGCAGCTGAATATGTACATAATCAACTTCTTGAAGCCAGAGACAAAAATATGGCAATTATGGTTATCTCAGAAGAATTAGATGAGCTTATAAATATCTGTGACAGGATAGCAGTTATTTATGAGGGTAAAATCTTAGATATTTTATCCAAAAAAGAGGTTACAAAATCAAAACTTGGACTACTGATGGCTGGGGTATCTTAGTAAAAAGATAAATTTTCAATTTAATTTTTACACATTTTAAAACCGAATCACGGGTTTTATATTTTTAGAAAGGCGGCAATATAAAATGGAAAATAAAAATATTAAAAATAAACACTATATCGATACATGCTACAAAATAGGGATAGTTGTGACTGCTATATTTATTGCACTGTTTCTAGGAGGAATTCTGTTTTTAATGGCTGGTGCAAATCCATTTGAAGCGTATGCAGTAATGTTTACAAAACCTCTTGGAAATAAATTTGGTATAACTGAGATGCTTGTCCGTGCTGCACCACTAATGTTTGTGGGAGTCGGAATATCAGTAGCATTCCGAAGCGGTATATTAAATATCGGTGGTGAAGGGCAGATAATGATGGGAGCCGCTGCAGGAATAGCTTTCACTCTGATTTTTAAAGACTTGCCTAGAGAACTGCTTATTCCATCTGCCTTTATTGCCAGCTTTATCGGAGGAGCTCTTTGGGCAGGGATTGCTGGATATATGAAGGCATATCTTCAGGTAAATGAAATCCTCAGTACCGTTATGCTTAACTATATTGCCGCTCAGATTTATATTTTCTTAATAAGAGGTCCGTTGATTGACCCAAAAGAGATTGCAAGTGGTACGGGAATAGCTCAAACGGAACTTTTAACTCAAACTGCATGGCTTGGAAAACTTGTTAGGGGTACAAGGCTGCATACCGGAATTATAATTGCAGTAGTCTTATCAGTTTTAATTTATATAATGCTATGGAAAACAACATTAGGCTACAGACTGAGAGCTGTAGGAGCCGAGGCAAAAGCTGCCAATTATGCCGGTATGAACGTCAAACTTTACCTTGTAATGGCAATTATGATTTCAGGTGGTTTCTGTGGAATGGCTGGGGCTGTTGAAGCTTTAGGGGTACATCACAGAGGATTAGAAGGTTTATCCGCAGGTTACGGATTCAGTGGAATTGTTGTTGCCCTATTTGGAGGACTTCACCCGCTTGGGATAATTCCCGCATCAGCCTTATTTGGTCTGCTGATTCTCGGAGCAGACATGATGCAGAGAGCTGTTGAGGTTCCATCGGCAATAGTACTTGTAATCCAGGGGCTTATAATATTAGCTATCGTATCAACAAGAATTTTTTTAACAGACAAGAATATCAAAGAAAAAATTATAAAAAAATTTTCCTTTCAAAAGAAAAATAAAATAGAGAATAATATCGAGGCAGACACAGTGGAAACGGAGGAGGTATAGATGGTTGTTGAATTTATAGTTGGAATTATTTCAGCAGGTATAATGCTATGTATACCTTATATGGTTGCTGGACTGGGAGAGATGTTTGGACAAAAGTCAGGAGTTTTCAACCTTGGTGTAGAGGGAATAATGATGGTAGGTGCATTCTTCGCATTCTTTACTGAACTAAAAACAGGAAGCTCATTTTTAGGTTTTATCACCGCCATGCTTGCAGGAGGACTAATGGGAACTATCTACGCCTACCTTGCGATAACACTTCGAGTTGTGCAAGGAATTGCAGGTATCGGGTTACACCTATTGGGGTGGGGACTGGCAAGTACATTTTTTAGAATTTATTTAGGCTCTATCACTACAATAGACGGAGTCCAGGCACTAAACATTCCTTTTTTAAGCAATATCCCTATTCTTGGAGAGCTGTTTTTCAAGCATAATATCATGGTTTATATAGGATTCGCATTGGTTCCTCTTAGTTGGTATG
>NZ_JBFHGC010000312.1:0-3545 GCF_041583315.1 Ilyobacter sp.
AATTCTCCGTTGCGATGCTTGCCAATAATAATCTCTCCAATGCCTTTTTGATCGGTATCAGGGCTGTATACTTCATCACGATAGACGAATGAAATAATATCCGCGTCTTGCTCGATTGCACCAGATTCACGAAGGTCTGATAGTATTGGTCTTCTGTCTGCTCTTTGTTCCGGTGCACGTGAAAGCTGTGACAGTGCTATTACAGGTACATTCAGCTCTCTTGCAATTCCTTTTAATGCCCTTGATATATCTGAGATCTCCTGCTGCCTGCTGTCATTCTTTCCACCAGAACCACTTATTAGTTGCAGATAATCCACCAGAATCATGTCCAGCTTTCCTGCCGCCTTTAGTCTTCTTGCCATGGCTCTTATCTCAAGAACTGATACGTTAGGGGTATCTGCTATATGAATCTTTGAATTTGCCAGCTTGGCACTTGCTATCCCCAGTCTTCCCCACTCTTCATCGTTTAAAAATCCATTTCTTATTTTCTGAAGTGGGAGGCTTCCTTCCACAGCCAGAAGTCTCTGTAAAAGCTGAGAATTAGACATCTCCAGACTGAATATCAGGACTCCGTTATCCCCGTTTTTTACTGCATTTAAAGCCAGATTAAGAACAAAGGCAGTTTTTCCCATGGAAGGTCTGGCCGCTATTATAACCAGGTCAGACGGATGAAATCCACTTGTCATATCGTCAAAATGCTTAAATCCAGAAGATATCCCTATGGTTGCTCCTCTGTTATTTTGAAGGTTTTCCAGTCTTTCAAATTCTTCTCCCAGAATATGACTGATTCCTACTACATCTTTAGATTCTTTGGTTTCAGATATTTTAAATATCATCCCCTCAGCCTTATCCAAAATAGCATCTGCATCTTCGTAGCCCTCATAGGTCATCTCTACTATTTTTGTTCCCACATCTCCGAGTTTTCTCAAAATAGCTTTTTCTTTTACTATCCTTGCATAGCTAAGTATATTAGCAGCAGTGGGAACTTCCTCTATAATCTCATAGATTATTGCATTTCCGCCACTTTCATCAAATTTCTCCTGTTTTTTCAACTTATCAATTAAAACAATGGGGTCGATAACTTCCCCATTGTTATAAGCTGATATCATAGCTTCATAGATATTTCTATGTGCCGCCTTGTAAAAATCACTTGGAGAAAGTACCTCTACCACATCGCCCAATGCATCTGGTTTTAAAAGTATCCCCCCTAGAATAGACTTTTCAGCCTCTAGACTGCTGGGAACTTTTCTCAATTTATCTAAATCATGCATAGATTATACTCCTTTATCCTTTAGCCACCAATTTTAGTTCTGCTTTTACATCACTATGCAGTTTAAGAGTAACTATATGCTCGCCTGTAGTCTTTATATTTGCATCTATTTTTTTCTTGTCTATAGTGAGACCGAAATCTTTTTCAATAGCTGCTGAAATCTCCTTAGTCGTAACTGAACCGAATATCTTACCATTTTCTCCGGCCTTGACTTCCATTGTCAGTACCTTCTCTTCTATAAACTTCTTTACCTCTTCAGCTTTTGATTTTTCTTCAGCCAATTTCTTTTCTGCTTTCAGCCTTTTGTTTTCAAGTTTTTTAAGCTCTTCATCTGTTGCAATTATAGCTTTATTATTTTTCAAAAGAAAGTTTTTTGCATATCCCTCAGATACGCTTACTATCTCACCTTTTCTACCTTGTCCTGCTACGTCTTGTGTAAGAATAACTTTGATCTTCGACATTATAAACTCCCCCAAATTCTATTTTTTTTCAATATTTATTTTTATTACATCAAAACTTTTTACAGCTCCTATTATAAAGACTGCAGTTGGAAACATTGCCGCCGTAAGAACTGCCAAAATTTTAGTAAGTCCTTTTATACTGAACTTTTTTCCGAACATTGAGTAAATTACCTTTATTCCAAATATCATATACATTAGTTTGCTTATATTCAGAAGATTATTAAGATAAAAATTTTCTGATCCCATAAACTTTGTAGAAAAAAATGTAACTATATAGATAAGGGTCCATTTATATGAAACTCCCCATATCCCATACGTCTTTGAATTCAAATTGAAATAAGTGAAATAGTTGCACATGAAAGAGTATATGAACATTATAAACAGAGAGTTATTTGAAATATATTTAAAGACTTCCTCTGTCTGCTTCGGATCCATTTTCAGTACTTCTGTGTAGAGATTTTTGTTAGCCTCCATAATTACAGCTGAATCTTTCACCACTATTAATGAAAATACCAGAGCAAGAGCGGTTATTATTGAGGTAGATATAAAAATCCTGTCAAATATTGCCATGGTCGGTTTAAATTTTTCAAAATAATAGTATAAGATCTCTATTACTAGAAACACTCCTATATAGGCCAGTAAAAGACTTATATCAAATATTCCTATAGCTGCCATAGCCAGAAAGTTAGCAACCAACCTAGATTTAATATTCATGGTACGCATCTTTTTTATTTTATACACCGGAAGTAAAAAAGACAGAAACGGAACCATAAGGGCTACCAAAAACAATCCGAAAATATTAATTGCTGCTATTATCATCTTTAACTCCTTTCAAAAAAATAATAAGTTACCTGAAAACTCAACATATAAAAATACTTTAAATCATTATAACATAATTTCTTGATTTTGTTAACTTCGGTTACCATCATGTTTCTCTTACAGAACCCTTTATATAAAAGGTTTACAGGAGTTCACCATCAAAAAACTCTATTATTTTATCAGAAAAGGATTTTCCGGTTTCTGTTTTTTTATTCTTTTCTCCCACTATCTCATATACTATTTTCAGATCTGGATGGGTAAGTTCCCGCATGGAATTTAGAAATATCCCGCTGTATTGAACCTCTTCCATTTTATCCCTGGAGAATCTATTTTCAGGATAAAAACCCACATAGAGAGTATCATTTAAAACTTTGGTTGGAAAAGCACCTGCAAGAAGTGCTGCTATGGTTATTTTTTCATTTTTAGCTCTTTTTACAGCCTCGTTCCATGATCTTTTCACATCATCAATAGACACCCTTATTTCAGTACTGGCTTCCGATTTTTTAACAGTTTCTTTTGGCTGGCTCTCTCTCACCTCAGGAATGTATTTTACCTTTTCTTCCCTGTAGACAGTTCTGGGAAGATGTGCCTCTCCAGAAAGCTTATGAAGAATGACGTATCCGAGAAGCCGCTTGTCCTCTTCATATTTAAATCTTGTTATTACATCATATATTGCCCCTATAATAGGCATCCCTTCTTCTGGAGTCAACTCACCCTTTATCATGAGATTTTTTGATAACTTAGCCAGATCCCTAAAGAAACTTTCTACATTTACCGAGTCATTCCACAGGTTATCCAAAAACTTTATCCCCTTTTGGCTGTTCTCTTCCCTTGCTATTTGAAGAAATTCCATCAGCTGTTGCTCTGGAATAACTCCCAAAATCCTCTGACTTTTTTCTACTGTGATACTCTCTCCATAACAGCTTGAAATAAGTTTTTCAAATATGGATATGGCATCTCTCATACTGCCACCTGCTTTTTCATATATGAGAAGC
>NZ_JBFHGC010000313.1:0-3534 GCF_041583315.1 Ilyobacter sp.
ATAGCTTTAAATATATTTTTAAGTCTGCTTCTGTTTTTATTTATATTTTCAGGTAAGGGAAGAAAAATTGAGAGATGGGAAGGTTTTTCTTTTATAGTTATTTATATATTTTATCTGGCATATTTGATCTAGAGTTATTTTTGATGGAAATTTATATTGAAAAAACATGCAAGTGATAGTATTGCATTTAAAGAATTAAGTTAGACTAAGAAATAATAAAAAGAGGGCTTGAAAACCAAGCCCTCTTGCAGTGAAACATCACTTTGTTTATTTATTACTTACTAAAGAAATCTAAACCTTTAAATACCTAACTGTTGATTTAAATGACTTTAAAACAGTTAATGTTGCTTCAAACTATAAACTAAATGTCCTCTGAAACTCTTTAATTAAAATTGACACGGTACTTATGATGTCATCTTACTATAAATTCCTTATAGACATCAACATTGAAACAGAATAACTTAAACCATAAATCACTATACTCTTGTTCATTACCTACTTAAAACTTTAATCTTCTAAACCAGTCATTTAATCAACCTAATAATGTCCACTGCGAAGATAGACTACGCCACAGACATTAATTTAAACTTAACTATGTATTAATATAATTTAATATTTAGGAATTTATTAATGGCTAAGATAGCATATGTAAAAATCAGTGTTTTTAAGATAAATCGGTAAAAAATATTAATAATTTGTTCAAAGTGGACTAATAATAAAGAATAGTGGTATAATTTTATTTTGTAGTATTATCAGGGAGGCGATTTGAGATGAAAATTTTAGGTATAGTGGGAAGTAAGAGGAAAAATGGAAATACATCTTCTCTTGTTTTAAATGCACTGGAAAATGCAAAAGGAGAGGGAGTAGAAACAGAGGTAATATTCCTAGGAGATTATTCTATAAAAGGCTGCACGGGGTGTGAAGGATGCAGAGATACGTATAAATGCGTGATAAATGATGATATGCAAAAGATATATCCCCTTTTACTGGAGGCAGATGCAATAATTTTAGGTTCTCCTACTTATTTTTATAATGTTACGGCAGACGTAAAAGCATTTATTGACAGATGCTATTGTTTTGAAGTGATGTCAAAAGATGACCGCTCGGTATGGATGGGAATAAATGAAGTCTTTGGAGGTCGTTATGCTTCTGTCATTGCTGTATGCGAACAACATTCGGCAGAGGATATGGGATATACAGGTGAGGCCATGGCAAAACCTCTAGAGGCCCTAGGTTACAGAGTCTTAGATATAGTTAAAATATTAGGGTTATTTGAAAAAGGTAAAGCAGCTGGTGATAAAAAAGCGATAGAACAAGTAGAAAAAGCAGGAAAAAAACTCTATAAAACATTGAAATTAAAGAAAGAAATAGAAAAGAAACTAACAGATCTGAAATTAGTATATTAAATAATTATTAGATATAGTATATTTGAAGGCTTAAATTTAAAAAATTATAAAGTTAGGAGAACAAATATGGGTGTAAAAGCATTGCACCATGTCTGCATTCAGACAGAGTGTTACGAAGAATCAAAAAAATTTTATACCGAAATTTTAGAGTTTAAAATTGTAAAAGAAACTCCAAATTTTCATAATAGAGACTACAACACATGGCTCAGATTAGGAGATTTCATGATAGAACTTCAAACTCCTAAAACGGGGACTAAGTTTTCTAAATGGAGTTCTATGAATGCTGGCCCTGTACATCTGTCTTTTCTGGTAGATAATGTTACAGAGACATATGAAAAAATAAAATCTAAAGGTTATAATGATTTTAAGGTAAAAAATGGTGAGGAAATCTATAAAGTTGAGAATGGCTATCTTTTTAAAGTCAAATCCCCAGAAGGTACCGAGATAGAGGTAAGAGATGAAGCAGATATTTAGGGGTAAAATTTTAAATTAAGCCCACAAAAAAGACCTCTCTGGAGAGTTTCCAGAGAAGTCTTTTTTTCTGAAGAGACTACTTTTTAATCACTATTTTATGAGGGGGAAATCAGTTGATTTTTACACTGATAGCTTTTATGAAGGAGATGGTATCTTCTTCTTTTGCAAATTTTATCAAATGCTTGTGGCCACCGCAATAAATTACAGCCTTGTTAAATTTAAATACCCCTACAAGTTTTTCTATAGCCACTGAATCAATTTTGTCATACTTTATGAAAATAAGTTCATGTCCAGTTACGTTGGCAATATCTATTTTTTTGTCTAAAAAGATAAGTCTTTTATTTGTCATTACTGCAAAATCAGGATCAAGTTCAAAAATATTTTCTATTTTTTCGCCCTCGATAATAAATTTATCTATTTTTTCTACCCATTTTACTTTTAGAGTTTCTACATCTTTTGTACCAAATGGTCCGACCATAATTTACTACCTCCATTTATAAAATAAAAAATCATTCCGACTGAGATAAAAATTGTAAAACTTCCTCTACATGTCCAGCTACTTTTACTTTTCTCCATTCTTTTAAAATAATCCCTTCTTTGTTGATTAGAAACGTAGATCTTTCTATACCCATATACTCCTTACCTGCCATTTTTTTTAATTTCCAAACGCCATAATCCTCACATACCTTACCTACTGCATCACTAAGAAGTATAAAAGGCAACTGAAATTTTTCTATGAAATTAACATGCTTTTTAATAGTATCTTTACTTATTCCTAAAACTAATGCATTTGAATTTTCAAATTTAGTATAACTTTCTTTGAATTCGCAGGCTTCCCGAGTGCAACCTGGTGTATTGTCCCTCGGATAAAAATACAAGATAATATTTTTCCCCTTAAACTCAGAAAGAGATACATTCTCACCATTACTTCCGGGGAGAGTAAAATCTATTGAATTTTTCATAAAACGGCCTCCTAGACTTTATTGTAAGTATCTTCTAAAATATAATTACACCAAAACTAGAGGATACCTTTATAAAATTTTATTTAAAGCAAAAAATATTAAGATTTTTATAGAATATTTTTAGAATCCCTTAAAATCCTCAAAAGAAATTCCCAAGAATTTTTTGTAGATGAGATTGAAATACTTTCTTGCGGAGTGTGAGCACCTCTTATATCTGGACCAAAAGAGACCATATCAACATCGGGAAGTTTTTCTCCCAGAAGACCGCATTCCAGACCTGCATGTATTGCTTTTATTTTGGGACTTTTTCCGAATAGTTTGCTGTAGACAGACGCCATATGATCTCTCAGCTTGGAGTTCGCTCTATATTTCCAGGCTGGATATCTGGAGCCAGCCTCAAAGAATCCTCCTGAAAGATCAGCAAGAGCCATGAGACTCTCAGCTATTTCGTCTAGTTTTTGATCTACAGAACTTCTTATGGCAGACTCAATAATCATACTGCCGCCTTTGAGTCTTATTTTCCCCAGATTGAGTGAGGACTCAACGAGGTTTTCAATGCTTAGACTCATGGATACTACACCGTTTGGGTGTAACAGGATTGCATTTATTAATTTTGGGGTAGAAATTTTGTCCAGACACTTATCATAAGTTGTGTCTGTTATTTTTTCTATACTTATTTTTATGTTTGGATC
>NZ_JBFHGC010000314.1:0-3523 GCF_041583315.1 Ilyobacter sp.
CCTCACTGAAGACTGCAGGAATAACTGCAATGACTGTGGGATCAGGGGAAGGCTGCCAGAGTGCGGAAATATGACCTCAGATAAATTATAGCCCGATAGTCAGATATTTATTTTTGACATAAGTTAAAAGGTTTATCTGTTAATAAAAAGTAAAATATTTTGGTCACAGACTTTCAGAAAAAACGAACCGGACGCAACTTGATAGAATTAATTTTATGGGAGGGCTCTTTGGAGCTCTCCTTGATTTTTGAATTTTTATAAGTGATAATTTTATGACAGTCCTTAATCAGGGAGGTATAAAATGAAATTTATAAAAATTTTAGTGGTGTTTGTTTTTGTGTTTGTCATATTTAAAGTTTATACTGGAATTTCTTCAAGGGAGAGGGATATCGGGATAGACACCCACAGAAAGATCTATAAGAAGACAGAGGAAAAGCTAAATAAAGCCTTGGAAATACAGAGTGACGAGTACGGTAAATACCAGAAGTCAGAGTGACCCAAGAATGTGTTTTATATATTTTCAAATAAAAAATCGGAAGATAAACTTCCGATTTTTTATTTGGTTATTTTTTGTATATATTTCCTAAAAGTCCAACAGTTTCTTTAACAAGAGTTATCTTTGCATGGGCTATTTTTCTAGCTCTTTCAGATCCTTTTCTAAGGACGGCCTCTACATATTCCGGATTTTTTGCAAGTTCTTCTCTTCTTTCTCTGGCTTCTTTGAAATACTCGAGAACAGCCTCTAAAAGCTCATTCTTAGCATGTCCGTATCCGTATCCTCCGGCTATAAACTTCTGCCTCATCTCTTCTACTTTTTCACTGGAAGCAAAGAGTTTGTAGAGGGTGGTTATGTTGTTGTCGGGGTTCTTTGGATCTTCTAGGGGAGTTGAGTCTGTGACAACACTCATTATCTGCTTTTTAAGATTTTTCTTTGAGGCAAACATTTCGATGGTATTTCCATAGGATTTACTCATCTTCTGCCCGTCTGTACCAGGGACAACTGCTAGAGACTCTAGTATCGCTGGTTCGGGAAGCTTGAATACTTCTTTATCATATTGAAGGTTGAACTTCATGGCTATATCCCTTGCCATTTCAAGGTGCTGTTTTTGATCTTTTCCCACAGGAACGATATCAGGGTCATACATAAGTATATCCGCAGCCATCAAGACAGGATATGTAAAAAGTCCCGCATTGGCTGCAATTCCCTTTGCAGTTTTATCTTTGAATGAGTGAGCTCTTTCTAAAAGTCCCATGGGAGTCACATTTGACAAAATCCATGCCAATTCTGTATGCTCAGGCATGTCTGACTGAAGAAAAATAGTTGCCTTTTCAGGGTCAAGCCCAAGTGAAAGGTAGTCTAAAACTATGTTGTAAGAGTTCTCTCTAAGAGATTTCGGATTAGGAGAAGATGTGAGAGAGTGATAGTCAGCTATGAAATAAAAACCCTCGTATTTATCCTGATTTTCTATAAATTGTTTTATTGCTCCAAAATAGTTACCGATGTGAAGTACTCCGCTAGGCTGAATACCTGATAAGCTTCTTTTCATATGATTTCCTCCTTAGATATATATCAAGTGCATTAATTACAATAAAAAAACCCGCAGACTATATCCACGGGTAAAAGATTTTATATCTCTAGATACAACTCCCATGGTTTCATTTACAACTGAAAATAGGATTGTATCTTTATTAAAGACAATCCTTGCAGGCTAAAACCACCAGTGTATCCAATTTTTGTTATTTTCTTTAAAAGAAAGCATATATACCACCGTCTGAGAAATTTAGTAGTGAGTTCGTGACATTACCATGATATTATGGTTTATCTGATTAAATACAATATTAGCATAACGGGAGATATTTTTCAATAATTGAGTTTTTAATTTGAAACTTATGGGAAGGGCAGTTATAATCTAATCAGCGAGAATTTTAATATTGGAGGATTTTGAATGAAAAAAAGTGTTGAAAGATTTAATGAGATAATAAGAGAGAAAAAACTGATAGATGTGGCAATATCTGCACTTCACTGGGACCTGGAAACGCAGGCTCCTAAAAAGGGACTAGAACTTCTTTCAGATGTAGTGGGGTATCTGAGCTCTAAAAGCTACGGAGTGGTAACCTCTGATGAGATGATTCTTCTTGTGGAAGAGCTGAAGAAAAAAAGAGAGGAGCTCACTGAGATCGAGGATAAAACTCTGGAAGAAGTGGGGAAAGAGATAGAAAAACTGACGAAGATACCTGTGGTTGAGTACAGGGAATATAATGAACTTACTGCGAAAGCTCAGGGGATATGGGCAGAAGCGAGGGAGAAAAACGATTTTGACCTGTTTTCAGAATCCCTTGAGAAAATAGTGGAGTTTCAGAGAAGGTTTATAAAGTATAGGGGCTATGATGGGCATCCATACAATACAATCTTAGACGACTATGAACCTGGAATGACTGTTGAAAAACTGGATGAATTTTTTGGGTATCTGAGAAAAGAACTGGTTCCCTTTATAAAGAAGATAAAAGAAGAGGGGAAAGAGGTTGACGGTACTTTCCTGAAAAAGGATTATCCTGAAGATAAACAGATGGAGTTTTCCAGGTTTATAGCTGAGTATATAGGCTTTGACTTTGAAAGGGGAATAATTTCCGAAAGTGCTCACCCGTTCACTTTGAATTACAATAAAAATGATGTGAGGATAACAACGAGATATATCAGAAACATGCTGAGTTCATCTGTGTTCGGTACGATACATGAAGGGGGACACGGGATATATGAGCAGGGTATAGGGGATGATATAGCCGGCGGTGTCTTAGGCGAGGGTACTTCCATGGGAATACATGAATCTCAGTCTAGGTTTTATGAAAACGTCTTAGGGAGAAGCAGAGCCTTTTGGGTACCTATTTATGGGGAACTGCAAGGTAAGTTTGAAGCACTGAAAGATGTAAATATAGATGATTTTTACAGAGGAATAAATAAAAGTGAAGCCAGCCTCATAAGGGTAGAGGCAGATGAGCTCACATATTCTCTTCACATAATGGTGAGATATGAAATAGAAAAGGCTCTAATAGAAGGGCAGGTAGAGGTCAGAGATCTTCCTAAGGTGTGGAACGAAAAGATAAAGGAATATCTGGGGATAGAACCGGCCAATGACAAAGAGGGAGTCCTACAGGATGTTCACTGGTCTGCTGGTCTCATGGGATATTTTCCGTCTTACGCACTGGGGAACGTCTATGCCTCACAAATACATGCCGCTATGAAAAAAGATATAGATGTGGATGCAGCCCTTGAGAATAGTGATCTCAATAAAATAAAAGAGTGGCTGAACCAAAAGATACACAGATTCGGGAAGCTCAGAAAACCGGAAGAATTAATAAAAGAAATAACAGGAGAGGATCTGAATGCCCAATATTTTGTGGATTATTTAAAAGAAAAATACGGCAAGATATACCAGGTATAGGAGGGGTTTTATGTATTTGGCAGGAGTAGACCTAGGAGGAACAAATACAAAAATAGGTGTTCTAGATGAAAAGGGTGAAATAA
>NZ_JBFHGC010000315.1:0-3507 GCF_041583315.1 Ilyobacter sp.
CGTCCATGGGACTAACTCCTACAGATGGACTTATGATGGGGACAAGATGTGGTGATGTGGATCCGGGAGCACTTTTTTATATAAAAAATAAGAGAGGACTTTCTGATAAGGATATGGATACAAAAATAAATAAAAAATCCGGAATTCTTGGAATATTTGAAAAATCTTCTGATTGCAGAGATCTTGAAATTGCAAAAGCATCAGGAGATGCGAGAGCCGAACTTGCTATAGATATGATGACATATAGGATAAGATCATATATTGCATCTTATGCTGCAGCTATGGGTGGTGTGGACATGATCTGTTTTACCGGTGGAATCGGAGAAAATTCTTCGCTGATAAGATCCAAGTCAGTCGAAAACCTGGAATTTATGGGGATAGAGCTTGATGAAGAGATCAATTCATTAAGAAGGAAAGGGAATGTAAGACTTTCTAAAAACTCTTCTAAAGTGGCCATTTACAAAATACCTATAAATGAAGAACTGGTAATAGCCAGAGATACCTTTAATATAATACAGGGCAGATAATTTAAAATACTATTTGATAAAAAAAGCTGTAGACAAATGCATTTGTCTACAGCTTTTTTATTGGTTAAAACAAAATTGTTATATTAACTACTTATAGAATGGCGCAAACATTTGTAAGTATGAATTACTAAAAAAACTGATAATACGGAACAATTTGAATAAAAAGTAATAACAAACGACATTAATACGACATTTTTATCTAGTATTATATTTACATAACTGGGGGAATAATAGTATTTATTTTGATTTTAAGGGGGATTGATATGGGAATATTTCATGTCAAAACTGAAATATACTCCGGTATAGGGGTACGGGAAGTTTTGGGGAAGGAGAATCTGAAAAAGATAATTATTATAACTGACTCTATTATGGTGAAGCTGGGATTGGTTAAAATTGTAGAAACAGCCTTGAATCAGCTAAAAGTAGATTATGAAATTTTTGACGAGGTAGAAGTCGATCCGACTCTAGAATCGGTAAAAAAAGGTTTGGAAAGGGTAATGAAATTTGTCCCTGATAAAATGATAGCCTTAGGCGGTGGTTCAGCTATAGATTCTGCCAAAGCAATATATTATTTTATGAAAAAAAGCGGGAAAGAGATACCAATAATAGCAATTCCCACAACAAGTGGTACAGGTTCTGAAGTGACATCTTACGCAGTTATAACAGACAAGAAAAAAAAGTTGAAAATACCGATTAAAGATGAAGATATGATACCGGAAAAAGCAATTCTTGACCCTGTATTTACAAAAACTCTGCCAAAAGTGGTTGTAGCAGACGGAGGGATAGATGCTCTGACACATGCCATAGAATCTTATACGTGCAAAAGTGCAAATTTTTATACACAGACATTTGCATTGACTGCTATTGTCGGAATTTTTAAAAATGTTTTAAGAGTATATAACAATATTGGAGATGAAGACGGAAGAATCGAGATGGGTAAGGCTTCATGCATGGCCGGGATAGCCTTTGACAGGTCCGGATTGGGTATAAATCATAGTGTAGCTCATGTGATCGGAGGGAGATTTCATAAATCTCACGGAAGGTCAAACGGAGTTGTTCTTCCCTATATAATAAAATTTAATTCAAGTGATAAAGAGACTGCAAAAAGATACTGGGAGATTTCTAAAAGGCTTGGTTTACCAAGTGAAACAAAAGAACAGGGAGCGGAAAGTCTTGCTGTTGCTGTAGAAGTTTTAAATAGATATATGGGAATTCCAAGTTGTGTGAAAGAAATGGGGATAGACGAGGATACCTATAAAGAACTGATTCCTGTAATGGCTAAATCTGCCTTGGAAGATATCTGTACTCAGGGAAATATCAAAGAGGTTTCTCAAGGGGATATGGAAGAAATATTTCAAATGATCTATTAATGTTTTAAAAAAGAATCTATTGTTTTGAAATAGTCTCAAAACGACATTCAAATGACATTTTGAACTTTTATAATGGAAAAAACACTTTAAAATACAAATTAAAATAACAAGGAGGTAAATGAATGCAAGAAAAGCTGGTAGAGAAAATGATGGCTGAAGTAATGGAGAAACTTGGAAATGACAAAAAAGAAGCAACACCTGCTGTAAAAACAGAGTGTCGTTTGACAGAATTTGTAGGGGCTACAACTTTAGGTGACACCATAGGCCTTGTGATTGCCAATGTAGATCCTTCATTACATGTAGCAATGGGGATAGACAATAAGTATCGTTCAATCGGAATTTTAGGTGCCAGAACTGGTGCGGGACCTCATATTATGGCTGCAGACGAAGCTGTAAAAGCTACAAATACAGAAGTTATATCTATAGAACTTCCTAGAGATACTAAGGGAGGAGCAGGACACGGTTCACTTATTTTATTCGGTGGTGAAGATGTATCTGACGTCAAAAGGGCAGTGGAAGTTGCCTTGAATGCTGTTAATGAAAAATTCGGCGATGTTTATGCAAATGAAGCCGGGCATATAGAACTGCAATATACTGCAAGAGCTTCCTATGCATGTAACAAAGCTTTTGGTGCACCTCTTGGAAAATCTTTCGGATTGATAGTAGGAGCTCCAGCGGCTATAGGGGTAGTTATAGCTGATACTGCTCTAAAGGCAGCCAATGTAGAAGTGCTTGCTTATTCATCGCCTTCTAAGGGAACAAGTCTTTCAAATGAGGCTATTTTAGCTATTTCTGGAGACTCAGGTGCAGTCAGACAGGCTATTTTGACTGCAAAAGAGGTAGGTGTAAAGCTTCTTGAAACAATGGGAGGTTCTGCTCCTTCAGTAACTACTCCGTATATTTAAAGAGAATCTAAAACAAAAAAAATAGGAGGTCATAATGAAATCAAAACGTTTTGAAGTATTAGGAGATAGACCTGTAAATAAAGATGGATATATAAAAGAGTGGCCAGAAAAAGGGCTGATCGCAATGGATTCTCCGTTGGATCCGAAGCCTAGTGTAAAGGTAGTAAACGGTAAGATAGTAGAGCTTGACGGAAAAAAAGAAGCAGACTTCGATCTTCTGGACAGTTTCATTGCGAATTATGGGATTAATATAGAAAATGCTGAAAAAGTTATGGCTATGGACTCCAGAGAAATAGCCAGAATGTTGGTAGATATAAATGTTTCCAGAGCTGAAGTTTTAAAAGTGACTCTATCTATGACTCCGGCAAAAGCGGCTCAGGTAATGGCACATATGACAGTTCTTGAGATGATGATGGCAGTAAATAAGATGAGAGCCAGAAGAACTCCATCAAATCAATGTCATGTAACCAATCTGAAGGACAACCCGGTGCAGATAGCAGCAGATGCAGCAGAGGCAGCTCTAAGAGGATTCTCTGAAGCAGAAACTACAGTAGGGATTGTAAGATATGCCCCTTTTAATGCTCTAGCATTACTTGTAGGAGCTCAGGTAGGAAGACCTGGAGTACTGACTCAGTGTGCTGTAGAAGAAGCTACAGAACTGCTACTAGGAATGAGAGCACTGACTAACTATGCAGAGACAGTATC
>NZ_JBFHGC010000316.1:0-3507 GCF_041583315.1 Ilyobacter sp.
GAGAAAAAAAGAAAATTTTAAAAATATTCTCCTGTGGACTTTACCTCTCGGGCTGTTACCTCTGTTTTTTAACTGGGGATTTGGGGTAAATAATGTCTATTTTATGGGTATAGGGGGATATTTAATAGTCGACGGATTTAAAAAAGAGGATGTGAAGATATTTAATAAGGGGAGCCTTATTACCGGAGGACTCATTGCCACCAGATTTTTAGATTATAAGATATCCACTCTCACAAGGGGAGTTGTTTTTATCGCTCTGGGGGGAGCACTTATATTTGGCAACCTGTATATGAACAGAAAAAGAGGTGGTCAGGGTGAAAAATAGATTTATTTTTATAACCATGATTTTTCTTCAGCTTGGAGTTTTTCTGGCTATGGTTGTCAGCAAAGAAATTGTAATGAAAAAGGGAAGTACCCACAAGTTTCAGGTTATTTCCAGGGATCCCTATGATTTTATGAGGGGAAACTATCTGACCATTAATCTTGATCACAGTGAGCTGGAGAAAGACTACGGGGATTTGAAAAATAAAAACGGATACCTCATTGTAAAAAAAGATGGTGAATGGAGCAGAATTACTGAATTTTCTGAAAAAAAACCAGAGGGTATGGAATATATAAAGGGCAAAATAAGAAATTCTTATAAAAACAAGACATATTTTGAAAATCCCTTTAAAAGATATTATATGGAAGAGGGAGAGGCAAAGAAATCAGAAAAAAAGATAATCGAAGGAAGTAAAGCCTATATTGTAGTAAAAATATATAAAGGAAGATATGTGATTGAATCAATTGAAATTGAGTGAGAAATTTTGTATAATTTAATTAATGAAAGCAGAGAAGAATGGAGTGGAATAAATTATGAAGGGTTCTAGAAAAATAAAGGTTGGGAATATATACATAGGCGGAGAGAGTGAAGTGGTAATTCAGTCTATGACCAACACCAAGACTGCAGATATAGAGTCTACAGTAAAACAGATAAAAGCTCTGGAAAATGCAGGATGTCAGCTGGTAAGAGTCACAGTCAATGATATGGAGGCTGCCAGAGCATTGAAGGAGATAAAAAAACAGATAAATATACCCTTGGCAGCAGATATCCACTTTGACTATAAACTGGCCATAGCAGCCATGGAAAACGGGGTGGACAAGCTAAGAATAAATCCTGGAAATATAGGGGGCGACGACAAGGTGGCTCTTGTGGTGGAGAAAGCCAAGGAATGCAAGGTTCCCATAAGAATAGGTGTAAATGCTGGCTCCCTCGAAAAAAATATACTTTCAAAATACGGGAGGCCAACTCCCGAAGCCATGGTGGAAAGCGGACTCTACCATGTGAGACTCTTGGAAAAATTTGGTTTTGAAAATATAATAATATCCCTTAAATCCAGCAATGTAAAGATGATGGTAAGTGCCTACAGGATGATGAATAAGATAGTGGACTATCCCCTTCACCTAGGTGTGACAGAGGCAGGGACAGCCTTTCAGGGAACGGTGAAATCAGCTATAGGTATAGGGGGCCTCCTTCTCGACGATATAGGGGACACCATAAGGGTATCCCTCACTGAGGACCCTGTAGAAGAGATAAAGGTGGCTAAAGAGATACTGAAGGTCCTGGGCCTGAGGGAAGAAGGGACTGAGATAATATCATGTCCTACCTGCGGAAGGACTGAGATAGACCTGATTAACCTTGCAAAAAAAGTAGAGAAAGAATTTAGTGCTTTTGAAAAAAAAGTGAAGATAGCAGTCATGGGGTGCGTTGTCAACGGGCCTGGAGAAGCCAGGGAGGCTGACTACGGTGTGGCAGGCGGTAAGGGTATAGGGGTCCTCTTCAAAAGAGGAGAGATTGTAAAACAGGTAAAAGAAGACGAGATACTAGATGAGCTGAAAAAAATGATAATGGAGGATTTTAAAGATGAGGAAGATATTTAAACTATTGTTTGTAATACTTCTCGCTTTTACAGGTTGTGCAAAGACAGAAATTATAGAAGATTTCAGAATAGTGACCAGCTACAAAGAAGATTATAATCTGTTTAGGATCAATTACGGACGAACTCTAAAGAATGTAAAACTCCAGGGTGTCCCTGTGGAATCTGGCAGAAGCTACTACGTAGAACCTGGGGATTATACTTTGACTTATGAATATGCACCTAAGGTTTCTTTTAATATGACAGTGAATTATAACGATAAAACAGATAAGAAAAATCGTGATAAAAGATATATAGATGATCGGCAAGAAGAACTTATAGCGATTTATGAAGATGTAGATATGACCTTAGATGAAAAAAACATGGAAGTTATTATTCAAGGGGCAGTGAACAATTGATTTTGGAGGTACAATGAAAAAAATAATGGTTTATCTATTTATAGCAGCATCAGTATATTGCTCCGAGATAGATTTTTCCCAGGGGAAGAAAGGCGAATTTTTACTTTTACCACATGGGGTAATAAGGGTCAGAGAGGATTTTGTACCTGTACAACCTGGTAAAGAAATAGTGATAAGTAATCTCTCTAGATCTGTAGACAGGAGTTCTGTCATAGTCGAAAGTGAAAGTATAGGGGAATTTGTTTTTCAAGGGAGTCCTAAAAATAATGATTATTTCTCAAAAGGCGAAAAAATTTTTTATAAAGGTGAAGAGTACAAACTTATTTCAACTGCTCCATTAATCATAGAGAACTTAAAAACCGAAGAAGTCATAATGAATCCTTCAGGGGAGATAAGATTTAAACCGAAGGGAAAAGAGAAAAATAACTCACTTGTTTTGCGGGGGGATAAAGAAATTTCAGATGCAAGGATAAATTATAGCTTAGAGGGACTCACATGGTCTGAGGAGTATTATCTCTACCTTGACAGGGACAGAGTGAAAAAGAATATTTTTGTAAAAAATGACTCAGACAGAAAGTTTGAAGATGTCCTGGTCAGACTTCCTGGCGGGAATGATACTTTGGGTAGATTTGACCTGAAGCCTTTTACAGATGTAAAGAAAAGTGTATTTGATAGGAAAACCGGTATTTCAAAAAACTACGTATTTATTGAAAGCAGAGAGAAAAAAAATCCTGAACTCAGTCTGGGAGTAGAAGGATTCAACATTTCTTCATCTGACAAGGTGAAGGTCTTTGATGAAAAGGGATATATAGGGGAATTCACGGGAGTGGACAAAAGAGGCGAAGTTCCGATAAAGGGGCTTTTGGACATGGATATCTATGTGGAATCATCTGAGGTGGAAAAAAATCTTGGTACAAGGCTGAAACAGAGAAAAGTCAGCTATTCCATAAAAAATTATAAGAAAGAAAATATAATTTTAAAAATTATTTATGACAAACTCCCTGAAAAGTGGAATGAGCTCAGAAGTGACGAAGTCTATGAAATGATAGATAAAACTGCTGCATTTACCTTGAGAATCCCGGCAAATTCCAGAAAAGAAGTAAAATTTTCTTTTATTGAAGAAAAAAACTAGACTTTTTTTCTCATTTTATCGTCAAAATTAGCAAGGAAAACAAGAGAGGGAGTAAGATGGA
>NZ_JBFHGC010000317.1:0-3503 GCF_041583315.1 Ilyobacter sp.
ACAACGGATATATAAACGTAAAGGGTGAAAAAATGTCCAAGTCACTGGGGAACTTCTTTCTTCTGAGAGAGGTCCTGGAAAAATTTGAAGGTAAGGTAGTGAGATTTTTTGTACTTAGCTCTCATTACAGAAAACCTATAGATTTTTCCGAAGATGAGCTCAATCAGGCAAAGGCAGCAGTGGAGAGAATAGAAAACAGCCTTATCAGAGTCATGGAAAAGATGGACGAAAGGGACGGGACAGGAAATCCTGAGGCTTTAGAAAGTCTCAAAAAAGTCCTGGAAGAATCCAGGGCGAAATTTATAGCCGGAATGGATGAGGATTTTAACACCTCCCAGGGTATAGGGGCTGTATTTGAGCTGATAAAAGAGATGAACAAGTTTATGGACGGAACTTCTCTGGATGAAGATGGAAGAGAGGTTCTGCAGGAGACTTCCGACTTTATAAAAGAAGCAATTATAGAGGTCCTCGGGGTAGATCTCAAAGTAGAGAGAAAAGTAGGGGATATGACTTCTGAGCTTGTGGATTTCATACTAGAGATCAGGCAGAATGCAAGAGTGGAAAGAAACTGGGCTCTTTCTGATCAGATAAGAGACAGGCTGAGTGATATGGGAGTAAAAATAAAAGACGGTAAGGACAAAACAACATGGTCAATATAGACTTGAAAGATGCCGGCGGACTGCCCTTAGCTTATTTGGGAGATGCAGTGTGGGAACTGGCTGTGAGAGAGCATTTTGTAGAAAAAGGGTATAAAATAAATGTAATGAATAAAAAGGTAAAGAAATTTGTGAACGCAAAGGCACAGAGTGTAATTTTTAAAAGTATATTAGATGAACTGGATGACGAATACAAAGCAGTGGCAAGAAGAGCAAAAAACAGCAATATAAAAAGTTTCCCCAGATCGTGCAGCATAATGGAATACAGAGAGGCCACGGCTTTTGAGGCACTGATAGCAGCTTTTTATATCAACGGTGAGACAGGCAGAATAAAAAAAATATTGGAAAATCATATATCAGAGGGTGAAGAATAATGAAAAAAATTAAATTTAAAATCAAATGGCCTGGCATGAAATTTCAAAAAAGTATAGGTATAGATCTGGGAACTGCAAATACCCTGGTCTATCATAAACAGAGAGAGGAGATAGTCCTCAATGAACCCTCTGTAGTGGCAGTGGACAAAGAGACTAAAAAAGTACTGGCAGTGGGACAGGAAGCAAAGGATATGCTGGGGAAAACTCCCGATCATATAATTGCAGTAAGACCCCTCAGAGAAGGTGTAATAGCTGATTATGACATTACAGAAGCGATGATAAAGTACTTTATAAAAAAAGTCTTCGGAAAATATAACTTTATTCTTCCTGAAGTGATGATCTGTGTTCCTATAGAGGTTACTGGTGTGGAAAAAAGAGCCGTGCTGGAGGCTGCAATATCTGCCGGAGCCAAGAGAGCCTATCTTATAGAGGAAGCAAGGGCTGCTGCTCTGGGGTCAGGTATAGATATATCGGCACCTGAAGGTAACATGATAGTGGATATAGGTGGAGGTTCTACTGATATAGCAGTTATATCCCTAGGTGGTACAGTTGTTAGTAAATCAATAAGAACAGCGGGAAACAACTTTGATGAGGACATAATAAAATATATCAAAAAAACTCATAATCTGTTAATCGGGGAAAAGACAGCTGAACAGATAAAGATACAGATAGGAACAGCACTGGCACTAACTGAAGAGGAAACAATGACAATAAAGGGAAGGGATATGGTAACAGGTCTTCCTAAACCTCTTACTATAACTTCCGGAGAGGTGCTAGAGGCTATAGAGGATTCTCTCATGGAAATAGTAACATCTGTAAAACAGGTTCTTGAGAAGACTCCTCCGGAACTGTCTGCAGACATAGTGGACAAGGGTATAGTCATGGCAGGGGGAGGCTCTCTAATAAGAAATTTCCCTGAGCTTATTTCAAAACACACACATCTTCCTGTAAAATTGTCAGAAAGCCCTCTGGAAAGTGTAGTTATCGGAGCAGGGATGGCTCTTGACAAAATCGAAGTCCTAAGGAAGATTGAAAAGGCGGAAAGATAATGTTTGGAGATATGATATCCAACGAAGAGGTCAAAAGTTTCTTGCAGAATGAAATAAAAATGGGAAAAAAGTCAGGGACTTACCTCTTTCACGGTGAAAGAGGGAGCGAACTCATGGAGTTCACCCTGGCTTTTGCCAAAGCTCTGAACTGCAGTGAAGAACCACTGGATTTTTGCGGCAGATGTGATGTGTGTCTCAGAATAGATTCCGGGAATTATCCCGATGTGGAAGTGGTGGAAGACCCTACAGGGATAAAGATAAGTCAAGTAAGAGAGCTCATATACAAAGCCTCTAGCAGCAGCTATGAGGGGAGAAAAAAGGTTTTTATACTTAAAGACGTGGAGAATCTGAGAGCAGAAGCAGCCAATGCTCTGCTGAAAATAATAGAGGAACCTGGAGCAGGAACTTTCTTTATTCTCACATCCCACTCTCTGAATATAATTCCCACTATAATATCCCGATGTACAGCAGTGCATATAAAAAAGAAAAGCCCTGAAGAGATGGGGGTAACCAGTGAGGAGTATGAGTTTTTTTTCGGAGATGTAGGGGAGATAGAAAGATATAAAAAGAGTGATATAGATCTGAGCCATCCTGTTTCCTACGGTGATATAGGGGAACATATAAAAAATTATGTCAAAGACGGTGATATAGAAAGCAGGGTAAAGATTCAAAAATCTCTGAGGGACTTTATGGGTAACAGAAAATTTCTGGAAGATATTGAAAAAATTTATTTTGCAGAGGAGATCTATAGGGGCTCTAGAGACCGGAATATAGCCGAGGGTATAATGTATGAAGGAATTCTCCTAAATAACGATCTTTCTAAGACGGAGAGGCTTCTTTATATAAAGGGGATGCTGAGGTTTCCTGTCAATCTTCAGCTGGCTCTTAAGATGTTTTTTTCGGAGATTTAAACTGAAGTATTAAATTTAGAAGCTCGGTTACTTTCTTTACTTGTCCAAAGAAAGTAACCGAAAAAAATAAATACTTGGGAAAGATCCACTGTCTGATCCAAGTGAGTATCTAAAAATAACAGGTAATGCAAGTATAATTTTGGGTTATGTCCTGACCAGAGGCAGAAAATATTATTGGGATGCTTTTCTGCCATGAGGAAAGTCTGAAAGTACCAATAATAAATACCCGGATAAAAATTAAAATGTAATAGACGTTAAGTCTTTGATAAATCGATTTTAACGTAATAAAAAGCTTTAAACAGATCAGATCAGACCTTAACTGAATTGATTTATTGTGGCATATAAGATATACTACTCTAGTTGATTAGGTCGCATAGCTCAGTTGGGAGAGCACCTGCCTTACAAGCAGGGGGTCACAGGTTCAAGTCCTGTTGCGACCACCATATAATGGGGGCGTAGCTCAGTTGGTTAGAGCACCGGCCTGTCACGCCGGGGGTCGCGAGTTCGAGTCTC
>NZ_JBFHGC010000318.1:0-3480 GCF_041583315.1 Ilyobacter sp.
CCTATTACAGGAACCTTTCCCTGATCTGCTTTTTGTATAACCAGAGGATAGGCTGATGCTATTGTGTTATCTATAGATGTGTAGAGTACATCTATTTCAGGCATTATAGTATCTAGAGCAGAAGCGACCTCGTTTACATTTGTGATTCCCCTTACCACTACCTTAAGACCGGCCTCCTGAGCTTTTTTTGTAAATACTTCTGTCAGGTACACCGAGTTTTGTTCACTTGTGTTATAGACTATTCCCACCTTTTTAGCTTCTGGAAAAAGATCCATTATTAGTTTCACTTGTTTTTCCACAGGTGATTGATCACTTACACCTGTCACATTTTTAGCCGTCAGCCCTGCTACATCAGGATTTGTAACTGCTGCAAAGAATACAGGTTTATCTGATATCTGATTCTGTGCAGCCTGTGCACTTGGAGTAGTTATCGCTACGATTATGTCTTCACTTTCTTTGAAAGATGTGGCTATCATCTGTGCAGTATTAAAATCTCCCTGGGCATTTTGATAGTTAAGCTCTACCCTGTCTTTAAATTCACTTTTAGCAATCGCATCTTCTACACCTTTTCTCACTTCATCAAGTGACGGATGTTCCACAATCTGGGTGATTCCTATTTTTATCGGTTTAACCTCTTCTTTTTTTCCACAACCTATTGCTGCTAATAATACAAAACACATAATTAATAATTTTTTCATGATTTTTCCCCCTCGATTTTTATTAAAATATTTTTAATTAAATTTATCCTTAAAAATTTTCTGTTTTTATTTTTTACAGCCTGAATTAAGATAAAAAAAGAACCTGTCCACACAGGTCCTTTAAGATTAAAAATTCTAATAAAAAGACCTGTCCATTGCGAACAGGTCATAAAAATCATTTTGGAGATAATTTTCTTATAGAGAATTTGACAAAACCTGGTTCACTTGACTTCTATTGTATTGGTCAATTTTGTTTTGCCACCACCAAGTAAATTTAGCCGTCATCTTTGCCATCCCCTTTTTTTTAATTAATCCAATATAATACAACTCTTTACAAAAGATTACTATAGAAATTTTTTTTTGTCAATTTTTTTTTATATAAGCTGATTCCGAAAAGTATATTTTCGATACCTGAAATTTTAAACTTCAGGTATCTACCCTAAAATATATATCAACAAATCTCTGGCCTTTGAAATGGGATACTCTATAAAAAGCCCCCCGACCTTTTAAATCATAAACCCTTTTCAATAAATATAAATCTCAACAATCTTTTACCCAATTCAAATGCCCAGAGTCTGTATCAAACTTCCTGTTGTTGCCATGTTAAACTCCATCTAAGTATTTTTTAGGACTATGTCTGTTAAAGCCATCTATTTACCTAAATAAATATCCCTGTTTTAATATTTGTTTAAAGGGATTCTGGAGCCATGTCCATCCCCATTATACACTATTCCTAGTTTTTTTGCACCTGAGAAAATAATTTTTATTAATCTGGAGTAAACAAGCTTTGTCTCTGAAATAAATAATACCATTTTTATTACCTTCTCTTCTAGCCAACAATAAAAAAAACCTTTTGTTCGATTTTCATGACGTATATGTCTTAAAACAATGTCAAAATATATATTCATTTAACAAAATTATGTTCGTATTCAACTTCAAATTTTAATTTGTATATATAATACCACTTCCAACTCAATAAATTGAAAACCTGGCCCTAATAATCTTTTTTTAAATAAACAAACTCTCGAAGGTAAAATAGATCACCGTTCAAGAGTTTTTCATTTCAATTAGCTATACAGAGAAATCATTAGAACATCTTTAATTCTACTATATTCTAGAATTCTCTGGTGCGACGAGGGGGACTTGAACCCCCAAGCCCGTAATGAGCACTAGAGTCTGAGTCTAGCGCGTCTACCGATTCCGCCATCGTCGCTCTGATACACCCATTATATATATTACTTTTCCGTGGCTTTGTCAAGCCTCTTACCCCTTATCTTTTAAGATTCCCTTATATTATTCTCTGTGTTATAATATAATTATATATTTTTAAGGAGGTAAAGTATGAAGAAAATTGCCAGTTTTACAGTAAATCATCTCGACTTGCTGAGAGGGGTTTATGTTTCTAGAAAAGATGTCGTTGCAGGTGAACATGTTCTTACGACTTTTGACATAAGAATGAAAAGACCAAACCTCGAGCCAGTTATAAATAACGGGGAACTTCATGCCATAGAACATTTAGGTGCCACTTTCCTGAGGAATCACAAAATATGGGATGAAAAAACTGTTTATTTCGGACCTATGGGATGCAGAACCGGAGTATACGTTATATTTAAAGGAGACCTCTCTCCTGTAGATGTAATTCCCATCCTTTCTGAAATGTTCCAGTTTATCTCAAGTTTTGAAGGGGAAATTCCAGGAGCCACTGCAAGAGACTGCGGTAATTATCTGGATATGAACCTTCCCATGGCAAAATTTGAAGCAAAAAAGTTTTTAGAAGAGATTTTACTTAATATTAAAGAAGAAAATATGATCTACCCTAAATAACTGAAAAAAGACCTCCGAAATTTATCGAAGGTCTTTTTTTAGTATTTCTCCTCAATTCCATCTTTTCAAAAAATCTTCGTATTCCTCTACAGGCATGGGTTTAGAAAAGTAAAAACCCTGAATCTCAGTACATCCATTTTCAGACAAAAGTTTCAGCTGTTCTGCTGTCTCGACCCCTTCAGCAATGACATAAAGGTCCAGTAATTTAGCCATTGTTATGACTGTCTTTGCTATTGCTATATCTTTTTTATTGTCCATCATGTTCAAAATAAAGCTTCTGTCTATTTTTATCCTGTTTATAGGCAGGTTTTTTAGGTAACTGAGGGAAGAGTACCCGGTTCCGAAGTCATCTATTGATATATCTATTCCCATGGATCTAAGCTCATTCAGAATATCCACAGCTTCCTTCATGTTTTCCATAAAAACACCCTCTGTTATCTCTATTTCTATTGATCCTGACGGCACCGTTACTTTCTTCAGCACCTCGCTCACTGTTTTTACTATAAGCCCCTGTTTAAAGTGTAGACCTGAAATATTAACAGATATCTTTTGATCTTTTATATCATTTTTTTCCCATTCTACGATCTGTCTGCACGCCGTCAAGAGTACCCATCTGTCTATCTCTAGGATAAATCCAGTAGTTTCTGCAATTGGAATAAATTCTGACGGAGCTTTGTAAAGCTTTCCGTCTTTGAACCAACGCAGAAGAGACTCAGTCCCTATGATCTTATTTTGAAATACATCTACTTTTGGCTGATAATAAAGCTGCAGTTCACCGTTTTTCAGGGCATTACGTAACTGAGTATCTGTTTCCATTTTGCTATTTGTTGCATGATTCATCTCTTCAGAAAAGAAATAATGCCCGTTTTTACCTCTGTTTTTTGCTCCGTACATTGCTAGGTCTGAATTTTTGAGAAGGGTATTGACGTCAAATCCATCCTCAGGATATACTGCCACC
>NZ_JBFHGC010000319.1:0-3473 GCF_041583315.1 Ilyobacter sp.
GTATCAAGTATTCCTAAAGATGAGCATGAGTGGTTCGGTCAATTTAAAAGAAGATCAGTTAGAAAAAGCTGCGGCTGGTCCATGGCTACAAACAGATACTGCGGACACTGTCTCAAAGTTTGTCCGGTAAGCAGATTTGGATATGATAAAATTGTAAATCAAAGTTTACCTGAATACAACATGTATAACGTCATGACTGATATTATAGATAAAGATAAAATCAGAGGAGGAGAATAGTAATGAAGAAATTCATTTTATGCGGCAAAATAAATAATCCCGAAACATATAGTATAGATGAAAATCGATCATTGATAGATATTTTTACTAAATTGGCAGGAGGCCTCTGGAACAACGGAAGACTGTCAATGGTCCAAATAGGGGGGCCCTTCGGTGAAATTGTACTTTTAAAAGATGTTGAAAATCCTCTAAGTGACTATACTAAAAACATCGATACAGATACTATCCTGTTTTTGAATGACCTTACCTGTCCTGTGGATTATGCCAGGTTTTGTGTGAGATATCTTATTAAAGAGCTTAGAACTACAAATGAAACTATAGAAGAGATAGAGGAAATCATTGAGAAAATAAGCAACGGGACAAGCAAAAGAATTTTAGAACTAGACATATTAAAAGAACTTTTAGAAGAGAAAACTGTCATTCCTGCTGAAAGAAAAATGAAAAAAACAGTACTGTTTTTATTAAACAGCTTTAGGGATATTTTTGAAGAACATATTACAGAGAAAAAATGCTACCCTGGAGTATGCCATAGATTAGCTTCTGCTCAGTGTGTCAATGCATGTCCTGCTGAGGTAAATATCCCAGGTTATGTAGCCTATATGGCTGAAGATGATATGGACACAGCTTATTCAGTAATGAGACAGTCCAATCCATTATCCTATGTCTGTGGAATGATTTGCGCAAGACCTTGTGAAGACAGATGCCGTAGAGGAGAGCTCGAACAATCTGTAGGTGTAAGAGCACTTAAATATTTTGCTTCAACTATGGCTCTTGAAGATAACAAGATCAAAGAAGACAAGCTGGGAAATAACGGGAAGAAAATAGCTATTATCGGAAGCGGACCTGCAGGACTAAGTGCCTCTTATTTCCTTGGTCGTAGCGGTTATAACGTAACCATATACGAAGCTGAAAAAACAGCTGGTGGAGTTCCCGCAATAATGATTCCAGAGTACAGAATAAATAATGAAGCAATAAACAGAGAGATAAAACTTATTGAAAATCTTGGTGTAAAGATTAAAACAGGAGTAAAAGTTGGAGAAGATATAAAACTTAGTGAAATCAGAAAAGCCAATGATGCAACTATTCTTGCAACAGGTTTGATGACAGGAGTAAAAGTCGGCCCTGATAAAGAATACATTCAAAGTGCAGTGGATATTCTAAAAGAGATAAAGCTTCAAAAAAAGAGAAATTTCCCTAAAAAAGTAACCGTTGTCGGTGGTGGAGATGTAGCCATGGATGCTGCCAGAAGCATAATGAGATGCGGGTCTGATGTGACAGTTATTTCACTTGAAGAGTATGATCTGATGCCTGCCTCTCATGAAGAGAAACACGGAGCAGCAGAAGAGGGAATTAAATTTTTAAGCGGCTATACCATAAAAGAGTATTTTGAAGAAGAGGGTTCTTTAAAGGAAATTGAACTCAAAAAATGCATATCCACAATGGATAACCAGTACAGGTTCAGCCCGAATTTCGATGAAGAAAAAACTATGAAAATTGATTCTGAGTTAGTGGTAATGGCAATAGGTCAAAGAGCAGACTACAGCTATCTTGATTGTGATATAGAGATCGGGTCCAACAGATGGATATCATTTGATAAAAATACTTACAAAACAACAGCAGAAGACGTCTATGTAGCAGGAGATGTGGGAGGAGACTCTAAAATTGCTATAAGTGCCATAGCAGAAGGAAAAAAAGTAGCAATCAACATTGATAAGGCTTTGGGAGGCCAGGGAATTTATGTAGGAGATGAGATCCAAATACCTGAAAAACAGCTTGATCTGACTACATGGAATATTCCCAAACAGGAAGAAAAAGAAACAGAATCAACATACAGATGTAAAAACTTTGAAAATATAAAAGTAGTTTATACAAGAGAAGAAGCTTTAAGAGAAGCTACAAGATGTATGAGATGCGACAGAAACAGTAAACAGTAAAATTTCATAAATATATTTATGAAATATAGGGTTACTGTGAATAAAATCCCAGCAGTCATTAAAAACAGAAGAACACAAGCCTATATGAATAAGAGCAGATTAAAAAGGATAATGATGGTTTTCCTCTTGAAATAATAAGAGCTCCTATGGAGCTCTTATTTATATTTCAGCCAGCAGTTTTAATTCTTCCAAATTTACTATAGTGATAATTCTACCACTTCTTTCCACTATTCCTCTGTCTACTAACTTTCCCAAAGCCACATAGAAGTTACTCCTGCTGCACTTTATAAATTCAGAGAACAAGGAAAAGTTTTTTATCCTCATCTGTCCATTCTCAGAATAATTAAGAATTACATATGCCAGAAATTTTTCAATATTTTTATCTAGACGATATACTAGTTCTTCTATCAACGATAAGGAATCCATCTTGGCGTTTTTTAAACACCTAAAAAGAAAATCTCTGTCTAAAAGAAGTTCCCTGCTTCTTTCAGGTGAAACTTTAAGGATTTCAGTTTTTTCTATAGCTATATAATATAGATTGTCAATGGCCTTACCCTCCAAAAGATAGGCATATCCACCTAGAATAGTTTGCTTTTTTGTGAGAGTCTTCAAAGGCACCCTTCTTCCATTTTCATTTTCATAGACCAGAAGAAGCTTTCCCTTGGTCATGAGTCCAAAGGAGAATCTCAGATCGTAGTGATATATAGTTTCAAAGGGTTCAAGCTCTATCTTTTCTTCTATATCAGTATCGGAAAATTTAAATTCATTGTTGACATTATTTTCTTGCATTTTCCCTCCTTAAATCTGTTCCTTTTTAATATTATATTTCCTAATGATTTATTTATCAATGATAAAATGAGGGTGACCCCCTTGGGTCACCCTCATTTTTAATATTTTAATTTTAAATAGATTATTGAATTTACACATATTCTATTACTTTTCTCTTGACAGAAAAGTAACCAAAAGGTCAAGAATTTTCAAATGTCTGGTAAGTATATGTTTCTTTTAACGCCTTTGTAAGCTACAGTCCTCGGTTCCCTGCGGAACTTATTCTGTAGTACGGCTGAGTGCAGGTTTTTTACTGTATAAGCCCTGCGACTTGAAAATTCAAAGGCAGAAAAAAGAATATCATCCTAAATAAAAAGCATGCACATAATTATTCTTTAATTTATTGTGCTAAAAAGGTTTTGAATCTTTCGGCCATTGATAAAATAAGCGTTAGGAATGACTGAGAGAAATCTTTAGAAAAAATCGATGTCTGAGCGAAGCGAGTTTCGATTTTTTCTTAGATTTCCGAAGGCA
>NZ_JBFHGC010000320.1:0-3471 GCF_041583315.1 Ilyobacter sp.
CTTCCCCTATACAGTTCCCTTCGCCGAATTCAAAGATCTGATAAGCGGTCATATCAACCTCTTCTATAAATCGTACCCGACCCTTTTGTATGATATAAATATGGGAAGGGAGTTCTCCCTGTTTGAAAATGTATTCTCCCTTTTTATAATTGGATTGCTTTAAAATTTTAAAGAGAAAATAAAGCTGCTTATCATCGAGCCCTCCAAAAATAGATATTTTATTTAAAATAGGGAGAATATTTTCTATATCCAACAGGGGCATGAGTTCCTTTGTCATGAATATCACCTCTTTAAGTTTTGCGGCTTTATAATACCTAAACTAATGTACATTTTGTATTGGAAATTTCCTCTTATTGTCTTAAGCAAGAGATGAAAAAAGGGATGCATGAGCATCCCTTAATTTATAGAAAAATCTAAATATCCGTCGGTAAAATCCACCGTAACTTTACTGTTGTCAGGAACTTCTCCTTGAAGAAGCATTTTGGCCAGCTTGGTTTCTAGCTCCCTTTGAATAAAGCGCTTCAGAGGTCTTGCACCGTAGTGTGGATCAAAGGAAGTTTCTGCCATGTACCTGACAGCTTTGTCTGTAAAGTTCAGAGTGATATAACGATCTTCCAGCCTTTTATTTATATCTGACAGGATAAGTTTTACTATATTCTCCACTGCTTCCAGATCCAGAGCTTTAAATATAATGGTATCGTCAACTCTGTTTAAAAACTCAGGTTTGAAGTTTGACTTCAATACATCCATTACTGATTTCTTTGTACTTTCAGAGAGATCAGGGTCCTGTATTATAAACTGACTTCCTATGTTTGAGGTCATAATTACAAGTGTATTTTTAAAATTTACCACTTTTCCCTTTCCGTCTGTAAGTCTTCCGTCATCTAAAACCTGCAAAAGTACGTTGAATACATCTGGGTGAGCTTTTTCGATTTCGTCTAAAAGTATTACTGAATAAGGTTTTCTTCTGATCGACTCAGTGAGCTGTCCCCCCTCTTCATAGCCTACATATCCAGGAGGAGCACCTATAAGCCTTGTTACAGAAAATTTATCCATGTATTCACTCATATCCACCCTTACAACATTGTCCTCATCGTCAAAGAGATTGTATGCCAGGGATTTTGCAAGATATGTCTTACCGACACCTGTAGGTCCTAAAAATATAAATGATCCCATCGGACGATTCGGATCTTTCAGACCTGCTCTGGATCGTATAATAGTATCTGCTACCGCCTTTATGGCTTCTTCCTGTCCTATTACCCTCTCTTTCAAAGAATCTTCCAGATGAAGTATTTTACCTCTCTCTCCTTCCATGAGTTTGGATACAGGTATTCCTGTCCAACGGGCCACTATATCAGCAATCTCTTCAGAAGTAACCTCCTGTTTTAAAAGAGTTGCGGAATTTTTACCTGTTTTTACTTTTTCTTCCTGAAGCTTTAATTCTTTTTCGAGAGAAGCCATTTTTCCATATTTAAGCTCTGCAAGCTTGTTTAGGTCATACTCTCTCTCTGCTTTTTCTATCTCCAGCTGAACCTCTTCAATTTTCTTTTTAATATCTTTTATACTTGATATCTCATTTTTTTCCAGATCCCACTGAGACTTTAATATGGATTTTTTAGAGTTGAGTTCAGAAAGTTCTTTTTCCAAAGTACCGAGTCTCTCCTGGGAACCTTTGTCTTTTTCTTTTTTCAGGGCTTCTTTTTCAATTTCCAGCTGCATAGTCCTTCTGGTGAGTTCATCTAGTTCGTCAGGCATAGAATCTATCTCTGTTCTTATCATTGCGGCAGCTTCATCAATGAGATCTATGGCCTTGTCTGGTAGGAATCTGTCGCTTATATATCTGTGACTCAGTGTAGAAGCTGAAACTATGGCAGAGTCACTTATTCTGATACCATGATAGACCTCATATTTTTCTTTTAATCCTCTAAGTATTGAAATGGTGTCTTCTACATCTGGTTCATCTACCATTATAGTCTGGAATCTTCTTTCAAGGGCTGCATCTTTTTCCATGTGTTTTCTGTATTCATCTACTGTGGTAGCCCCTATAACTCTGGCTTCTCCCCTTGCAAGCATGGGCTTTAGAATGTTACCGGCATCCATAGCACCCTCTGTTTTTCCCGCCCCTACTATGGTGTGAATCTCATCTATGAAGAGAACAATATTTCCATTGGATTCTTCCACCTCTTTTAAGACAGCTTTCAGACGCTCTTCAAATTCCCCACGGAATTTTGCACCTGCAATAAGGGCTCCCATGTCCAGAGAGAAGATAGTTTTTCCCTTGAGGGATTCCGGGACATCTCCCTTGAGAATCCTCTGAGCCAGTCCCTCTACTATGGCAGTCTTACCTACACCTGGATCCCCTATAAGAATGGGATTGTTTTTTGTTCTTCTGGAAAGTATCTGTATTGCTCTTCTTATCTCTGAATCTCTTCCTATGATGGGATCAAGCTTTCCTTTTTTGGCAAGGTCCACAAGATCTTTTCCGTATTTTGAAAGGGCTTCAAATTTACCCTCAGGATTTGGAGAGTCTACTTTTTGGCTTCCTCTTGCTTCAGAGAGTACTTTTTCAAACTCTTTGGGATCTACTCCTATTCGTTTTAAAAGGGGAAGATTTTTCATGAGAGCCTTAAAAAGATGCTCCACACTTATGTAAGAATCACCCATTTTTTTCATAATATCTTCAGCTTCCATCACGATCCTGTTTGTGGTACCTTCAAATGACAAATTTCCCTGTGAGGCGACCTCTACTTTTGGATATTTATTCAGCTCATTTTCAACTTCTTTAACCAGGGAGCTTAGGTTTAGCCCCATTTTTTCAATAAGTCTGGGAATGAGACCGTCATTTTGTGTCAAGAGGGCCAGGGCAAGGTGTTCGGGCTTGATGTTTGTATGTTTGTATTTCAAGGCATAATTATGTGCATCATTTATGGCAAGAACTGATTTTTCTGTGTATTTGTCATTCATAGAAAACCTCCTTTTGAATTTTGTTAGCACTCTGTTCGGATGAGTGCTAAAGTTTATATGTTTAATATATAATTTTTTTTAAAAAAAGTCAAGAAACAGAGTCAAAGTTTTTAAAAAAAGGTCTTTTAAGAAAATTTTTTTGAATTTGAAAAATAAATGAGTGGCATATAAATATTCAGTCTAAAAGCCAAAAATCCTGTAAGAAAGAGTCTGGTCTCTAAAAATATACAAATAAGCAATAGAAATAAGAATATATTGAAAAAATTAAAAAAATTATTATTTAACAGAAAAGAATAGAGAAAGAACAAATGCTTTGAAGAGTTTAAATAAAAAAAAGCTGCTGAAATATTTCAGCAGCTAAAAAGTTTACTTATGATAGTTTGGAGCTTCTTTTGTGATATTGATATCGTGTGGGTGTGATTCGATTAATCCAGAACCTGTTATTTTTACAAATTTACCGTCTTTCTTTAGGTCTGCTATAGTAGCTGTACCGCAGTATCCCATACC
>NZ_JBFHGC010000321.1:0-3461 GCF_041583315.1 Ilyobacter sp.
ACTACATTTGGACAAAACTCCATATTTTTTTTGGATAAATTTGAAATGCTAGGTATAATAGTATATGTAGGGTTTGGGTTATATTGATTTTATTATGAGGTGGAAAAATGGAAAGAGGACGCGTTGTGATGGAGATCCATGATCTTCTGAAGAAAAACTGCGGAGTCCATGTAGTCGGTCTAGGGTTATACAGGGAAGACAAAAGAGAGGTAGAATACAGACATCTGATAGAAGACGGAAAATGGAATGAAGTTTTAACAATCGAACTGGACAAAGAAAGAAGTGTTTCGGGGTGGTGTCTGAAACATAAAAAAGATCTTATTATTGATGATATGGATGCCTGGATGAAAAAATATTCCTGCAACCGGGTAATAACAAAGGGTAAAATGGGTTCAGGATACTTTACTGAGATTGAGATCAACGGAAAAGTTGTAGGATTCATGACTGTGCAGTCAAAGATGAAAAATGCCTTTACTCAAGAGACAATGGAGATGGTTTATTTTGCTAAAAGAGTTCTTAAGCTTTTTTTTATGGAAAAAAGAGAGAGGGTTCTTCTCACAGAAAACTACCATAATGTTAAAGTTTTGTGGAAAATGGCCAGGGATTTTAATGATTCCCAAACAATAGAGGAAGCTGGATCTAATTTTGTGAAACATCTAAACGACTTCGTAGAGTACAGAGGGGACCTGATAATGGGTATAATCTGGAAAGAGGAAGAGATAAGTGAGTATAGGTATTCACAGGGAAATAACTATCTTCCGGAAAAAAGAAAGATTTCTCTGGATTCAAAAGTGAAGTATATTCATGAGATGGAGAGGAATTCAAAAGAGTATGGAGACCTGGTCATGTACCTTGTGGAAAACGGAGAACGTATAGGATATCTGGTGCTTGATAATGGAGGAAAGGAATACTCTCTTGACAGTAAAAAGTTTAATTTTATAAGCACTTCAAGGGAGATGCTGGTATCTTCACTGGGAAAGATAAAGAAAAATCAAGAGCTGTCTAAAGAGATAATAAAAAGAAAGAGGGCACAGGAGAATCTGAGTGATATAAACAAAAAACTCACTATAGTAAGAGAGATAGGAGAAACTGTAATTTCCAGAAAAACTATAGGTGAAATGTTGAAAGATATAGACAGGATATTTAAAGACAACTTAAGAAGTTTTAATATAGGTATAGGGGTCAATGAATGTGAATCTGAGAGCTTGATGAGATGCCATATTTATGAAAGCGGGTGTCTGAGGGAAGAGGTGATACCCTGTGATGACAGAGAAAATAAAGTTGTCAAATGTATAACTGAGAAAAAAGGTTTTGCAGTGAGGGAAGAAAATTTTTCACACTTATATTTTCCTCTGAAATTTGGTGAAAATACAGTGGGGTGTTTTACATGCGGAATTTCCGGGAGGGTGTTCTTCAGTGAGTATGAACTGGAACTTTTTCGTGAAATTATTCCTATTTTGAGTATAGCTGTAAATAATCATATGGAGCACCAAAAATTGCAGTATGCCAATAAAATACTAAAGACTCTCTCTGTAACAGATCATCTTACAGGGCTCTATAACAGAAGGTATTTTTATGAAAAATTCCATATGAATTGGAGAGAAGCTAAGGACAGAAAGGATAAACTCTATGTAATTCTTGTTGATTTTGACAATTTTAAACATGTAAATGATAATTTTGGTCATCATGAGGGGGACAAGGCACTTATAAGGGCATCTAGGGTTTTGAGTACCGAGCTCAAGGAAGGTTATGTGGGGCGGTATGGAGGAGATGAATTTATAGCAGGAATAAGTGATTCTGACGAGAGCAGAGTACTGAGTATAGGGGAAAATATCAGAAAAAAAATAGAAGAACTCCAGATACCTATAAACCCAAAGGGGGAACTCCTCACAGTGAGTGTGGGTATATTCGGCGTAGTTCCAGAGGGAGAACTGAATCTGAGGGATTATTTTATGAAGGTTGATGAAGCCCTCTATACAGCTAAAAAAAATGGAAGAAACAGGATAACATGCTATGGAATAGATTATTAGCCACCTTTGTAAAAGGTGGCTAATTTTTTTGCTGAAACCCTTGACAAAAAATAAGTTTAAATGTTATATTATTAGCGTGAATTAGCACTCTTTCAAAATGAGTGCTAACAAGGAGTGGTGGTATGGCTATTTCAGACAGAGAAAAACTAGTACTTGGGGTCATAATTGATTATTATTTAACCTTTGGAGATACCATAGGCTCGAGAACCCTGGTAAAAAAATACAATATCGAGCTGTCTTCAGCAACCATAAGAAATGTAATGGCAGATCTTGAGGATATGGGTTACATATCCAAGACTCATACATCTTCTGGAAGGGTTCCCACTGATAAAGGGTATAAATTCTATCTCAATGAACTGCTGAAAATAGAAAAGATATCAAAAGAAGAAAGAAAAAAAATCGATATGGCTTACGAGCTGAGAATGAGTGAACTTGAGGATATTCTGCAAAAAACTTCCAGCCTTCTTTCCAAACTTACCTCCTATGCAGGAGTAGTGGTAGAGCCAGATATAAAGAGAGAAGGAATAAAAAAAGTGGAGCTTGTGCATATAGATGACTATCTGATAATGGCAGTCATAGTAATGGACAATATGGCAGTGAGAACAAAAAAAATATCTCTAGAGCACGGTCTGAACCGTGAGGAACTGGCCACTGTGTCCAAGGAATTAAATGAAAAACTGAGAAAAGGCGAACTGAAAAGCTACGAAGTAGAGGAGTTTATCCTTGAAAAGGACAATCCTTTGCTGAGTGATCTGGAAAATGAGGTTTACCAGGATATAGAGGGTAAATTTTATATGAATAATACATCGAGTATATTTCAGAATAAAAGCGTGGAAGAAGCCAGAGAAACCCTTGAACTTTTCAACAAGAAAAAGGGAATGAAAGAGATTTTTGAAATGCTGGTAAAGTCCAGAGAACATGATTACGGAGACGTAGATGTGGTTTTCGGAGATGAATTAAACATAAAAGGATTAGAGGACTTTAGTTTTGTATATTCAGTCTATAAAATAGGTGAATCCCAGGGAGTTATAGGGGTTATCGGTCCCAGAAGGATGGCTTATTCCAAGACTATGGGGTTGGTAAAGTACGTAACTAAAGAGGTGAATAAAGTAATAGAAGAAATTGAGCATAAAAAGGAGAGGTAGATGGCTGAAAAAATGAAGAAAAAATCTGATGAAATTTTGGATGAGATTGAAAAAGAAGGAAAAAACGAGAAAGATTCCATTGATGATACAATAATTGATGCAGAAGAGGTAACTGGTGAGACTCTGGCTGATAAAATAGATAAAATAGAAGCAGAGGTGGAGGAGTGGAAACAAGCTTATCTTAGAAAACAGGCGGATTTTCAAAACTTTACAAAAAGAAAAGAGAAAGAAGCTGAAGAACTGAGAAAGTATGCTTCTGAAAAGGTAATGTCAAAAGTAATAGAGG
>NZ_JBFHGC010000322.1:0-3460 GCF_041583315.1 Ilyobacter sp.
CAGAATATCTATTTCATAAAAAAAAGCTTTAATTTTCAAGGGGTATGTATTATAATGTGAAAGAAAACTAGTAGTAATTTAGGAGGAAAAAATGGTAGGATTTCTAACAGCTTTGCTCTTTATCTTTGCTCTTTCCCTCATTATATTGGTACTGATACAGCCGGACAGAAGTCGTGGTATGTCAGGAAATATGGGTATGGGAGCATCAAATACAGTGTTTGGTGTATCTCAAGACGGAGGACCACTTGCAAAGGTGACAGAGGTTGTTGCAGCTTTGTTTATTGTAACGGCACTTTTATTATACCTTTTAAAATAAGGTAGAAGGCGTGTTGGTAGTTCAACATGCCTTTTTATTTACCACTTTTTCCCGGGTTACAGGATTTACCGGTTAACTTATACAATTAATTTTGATATAATAGGGGAAATTTTTTATGAAAAGCTTATTTCACGGAAATTATGACAATATAAGGCCTCTGGCATATCAGATGAGGCCGAAAACACTTTTGGAATATGTGGGACAAGAGGAAATTATAGGGGAAAAAAGTGTCCTGAGAAAGCTCATAACCAAGGGTAAAATGATAAATTCAATATTCTTTGGTCCCCCTGGGACAGGCAAAACCTCACTGGCAGAGATAATAGCAGAAGAACTTAGTTACTCCTTTGAAAAACTCAATGCCACAACAGCAAATCTAAGCGATTTCAGGGAAGTGGTGGTAAGAGCCAAAAAAAGAGTGGAACTGGAAAACAAAAGAACGTTGTTGTTCCTTGATGAGATACACAGATTTAATAAGCTTCAGCAGGACTCTCTCTTGCCCTATACAGAGGACGGACTTATCGTGCTGGTAGGTGCCACTACAGAAAATCCCTACTATACCCTAAATAATGCCCTTCTTTCCAGATGTATGGTTTTTGAATTTAAAAAACTAGAGGAAAGTCATATAAGAGAGCTCATACAGAAAGGCTGTAAACGTCTCGATGTAAAAGAAAAACTTTCTCCTGAGATGGAGGAGATTATATTAGAACTCTCCAAGGGAGATGCCAGGGTTGCTCTCAACTATGTGGAACTTTTTGGAAACACTGCAGATAACCTGGGGGAAGCTGAACTGAGAGAACTCTTTAAAAAGAGAAACGATGCTTATCATAAAAAAGAGGATAAGTATAATATCGTATCTGCTTTTATAAAAAGTATAAGGGGAAGCGACCCGGATGCGGCAGTGTACTGGATGGCCAGGATGCTCTCTGGGGGAGAAGATCCCAGATACATAGCAAGACGACTGGTTATACTTGCAAGTGAAGATATAGGAATGGCAAACCCTGAGGCTATGCTCATAGCTCATGCAGCCATGGATGCATCTGAAAAGATAGGAATGCCGGAAATAAGGATAATACTTTCTCAGACTGCCATATATCTGGCAATATCTTCTAAGAGTAATTCCAGCTATATGGCAGTAAATACAGCCCTTGAAGATATAGAAAAAGGACGGAATCTGGAAGAGGTGCCTAAGCACCTGAGAAAACAGTATGGAGAACTGTACAAATATCCCCACAGCTATCCCGGGAATTTTGTACATCAGGCTTATAAAGAAGAGAGAAAAAAATATTATAATCCCGGAGATAACAAGAATGAGAGGCTGATAGCTCAAAAACTTCTGAAATTATGGGATAAAAAATAAATTTACTATGGGGTGAATCTATGAAATTACTGAAAGCAGTAAGAGGAACAAAGGATATTTTCGGGGAAGATGCCCTGAAATACAATCATATAGTCAACACAGCAAGGGAGATATTTGAAGCTTATGGATACTCCATGATAAAAATACCTATTTTTGAAGAGACAAATCTTTTTAAAAGAGGTATAGGAGAGGGAACAGACGTTGTGGAAAAGGAGATGTACACTTTTACCGACAGAGGTGAGAGAAGCATAACCCTGAGACCAGAGGGGACAGCCTCTGTAGTGAGATCTTATCTTGAGCACAAGATATACGGTAAGGAAGATTTTACTAGGTACTACTATACAGGATCTATGTTTAGATATGAGAGACCACAGGCAGGAAGGCAGAGAGAATTTAACCAGCTTGGTATAGAGGCGCTGGGAGAGGGGTCTCCTATTTTGGATGCAGAGGTTATAGCAATGAGCTACAGCCTTCTTGAAAAATTAGGACTTACAGACCTTGAAGTAAACATAAATTCAGTAGGCGGAAACGAATCTAGATCAAAATACAGAGATACTCTAATAGACTTTCTTACTCCTTCTAAAGAGGAGCTCTGTGAAGATTGCAGGGCAAGATATGAAAGGAATCCTCTGAGGGTTCTCGACTGTAAAAATCCAAAGTGTAAGGAGATAACAGAAACTGCTCCTAGCATAATAGATTCACTGAATCCAGAGGAAAGAGAGCATTACGAGTCGGTAAAAAAATATCTGGATATTTTCGGTGTGAAATACAGAGAAAATTCAAGGCTTGTAAGAGGTCTGGACTATTATTCAAGCACAGTTTACGAGGTAATCACAAATAAGCTGGGATCCCAAGGAACGGTTCTCGGGGGAGGAAGATATGATAATCTTCTGAAACAGCTAGGAGATAAGGAGATTCCTGCAGTAGGATTTGCAGCGGGGATAGAAAGACTGATGATGCTTCTTGAAGATTATCCGAGAAACAATCCTACGGTGTTTGTAGCATGGCTCGGTGAGGCTGAATCGACTTATTCTTTCGGAGTGGCAAAGGCTCTGAGAGATGCAGGGATAAAAACCTGTATTGAGTTTTCAAGCAGATCAATAAAAGCATCTATGAAAAAGGCTGATAAGCTAGGTGTAGAGTATGCAATTATCATAGGTGATGAAGAGATGGCCAATGAGAAGATGGTTCTTAAAAACTTTCAAGAAAGAACACAGGAAACACTTAGTTTGGAAGACGTCATAAAAAGATTGAAAAAATAGATCGATATAAAACTTGTAGAGGTGATTTTTAACAATGGTATATAGAACGCATAACTTAGGCGAACTGAGAAAAGAAGATATAGGTAAAAAAGTAACGCTTTCAGGATGGGTAGCCACTAAGAGAGATCTTGGAGGACTTACATTTATTGACTTGAGAGACAGAGAGGGAGTTACTCAGATAATATTCAACCCTGAAGAAAATGCTGAACTGGCTGAAAAATCCCAAAAGATAAGGACAGAAGCTGTCATCAAGATAGCGGGAGAAGTAAGGGAGAGATACAGCAAAAACCAAAATATGCCTACTGGAGATATAGAGGTCTTCGTGGAAAGCCTGGAAATTTTAAACAACTGTGACGTACTTCCTTTCCAGATATCTGGTGAGGAAAATTTAAGTGAAAATATGAGACTTAAATACAGATATCTAGACCTAAGAAAACCTAAAATGACAAGAAATCTAAAAATGAGACATAAGATGCTCATGGCAATAAGAAACTACATGGATGAGAGAGGGTTTCTAGATGTAGA
>NZ_JBFHGC010000323.1:0-3443 GCF_041583315.1 Ilyobacter sp.
ATCAGAGCAGGAAGATAATGAATTTGAAGAAGTCTTGTGGCACAGGGGGGTACTGGGAGAGAAAAGACTGAAATACCTAAGGGAACTTCCCCTATACCACGAGTTTTATATGAGCGGAAAACTGGTAAGAATATGCCACGCCTCACCAAAGGATGTCTTAAAAAGGGTTCACGCCACAGCAAGCTACGATGAAAAAATGGAACTTTTTGAAGCTCCTGAAGACTCAGAAATAGATTCAGATGTGGTAATATACGGGGATATTCACGGAGCCTATTCACAGTGTTTTGATAAAAAAATGATTTTCAATGTAGGTAGTGTGGGGAATCCCCTTGAGATGACTCTGGCTTCCTACGGGATAATAGAAGGAAAATATAAAGGCCTGGATGAGGGGATTTTTTCCATGGCTATTGTGAGAGTACCATATGATATAGAGCTGGCTGTACAGTATGCCATCGACAAGAAGATACCGGCTTTGGAGTTTTATATAAGTGAGCTGAGGACAGGGGTGTATAGAGGCAAAAAAAACAAATAAACAAAAAGAGTCCATACCTGCAAGGGTTTATGGACTCTTTTTGTTACAGGGTGATTTTATAATAAAATTACCCCTGTGAAAGCCGAAAGAAAAATAATATAAACTGGATTTATCTTGTATTTGTGGAGAAGAATAAAGGCTAAAATTGAAATTGAGATAGCCCCTATACTTATTTCTTTTTTGATGAAATATGTATCCTTTGCGATGATATACCCTGCATAGCCGATCAGTCCTATAGTGACAGGTTTTATACCGAAAAAGAATGCGTCTTTATAGAGGTTTCCTTTTAGTTTTATAAGTATAGCCGAGAGTATCAGTATAATAATTATAGAAGGAGTGATAACCCCTGCAGTGGCTACTACACCGCCGAAGAATCCGCATAATTTGTTTCCCACATAGGTAGCAGAGTTGACCCCGATAGCACCTGGAGTCATCTGTGCCACTGACACGAGATCCAGAAATTCCGGGATGGTCATCCATTTCCTGGCCAGGAGCTCCTCCTGAATAAGAGGCAGCATAGCAAGCCCCCCGCCAAAGGTAAAAAGTCCAATCTTGAAAAAAGTAAAATAAAGTGTAAAGTAAATCATTTTTTATCACCGTCCAGATATTTCAGAGTGAATCCCGGGAAAAATCTGTATAACATAAGTCCAGACAGAGATCCAAAAATAATCAGATTTATGGGAGAAAAAACAGAAAATACAAGTGCTGTGAATGATATTGTCAGGAGTATTATTCCTACGATATTGTTTGCTCCAGACCTGAAAAGTCTGAGTAAAGAATGTGCCATAAGGGCCAGCAGTCCGGCTCTGACTCCTGTGAGGAGTTTTTTTGCCAGGACAGTGTCAAAAGTCCCAGAGAGAAACGTTACTATGAAAGATATAACAAAGAGAGAGGGGAGAGTCACTGCCACTGAAGCAATAATAGCCCCTTTTACCCCTGCAGACTTCCTTCCTACAAATGTAGCTGTGTTTATGGCGATAACCCCTGGTGTCATCTGGGCTATGGCTATGATCTCTAAAAGTTCGCCTTCGTCTATCCATTTTTTCTTTGTAATGATCTCTTTTTCTATGAGGGGAATCATGGCGTATCCGCCACCAAAAGTAACTGCCCCTATTTTAAAAAACGACCAGAAAATTTCCCATAAAATCATAAGTTCTCCTTGTAAAAGATTTAATTTTTAAAACTATTATATCGAAAAAAAGCTTAAAATTCCACTATTGAATTTTAAAAAGTCCCGGAAATAAAAATCCCGGAGAGTTACTCCGGGAAGACCTCATAAACTTTATTTCTGAATTCTTCATATATTGAAAGAGAATCCAATGCTTCCTTTCTCTTTTGAAATACATTTAAAAGTTCGTGGTAATACCATTTTTGCTTTTCTTTAGGAGCATTAAACCTTTTCCACACATGATTTCCAGCCAGCTTGTAGTCGGCACTGATGCATGAAATATTGTGATACTTATCTGCACAGGCTACGATTATCTCCTCAGTAGTTGCTTCTTTTTGTAAGAAGTCAATCTCCCTTTGTTTTCTGGTTTCCCAGGGAAGATTTTTATCCTTGTCTGAAAGATGGAGGACTATTTTTGCCACTTCTTTACCAAATTTTGTTTTTATATCCTCATAGGTAACATGGGAATCTTCTATGGTATCGTGGAGGAGGGCAGAAAGAATAAGATTTTCTGGGCAACCTTCCTCTCTGAGGAGCATAGAAACCATCACAGGGTGGACAATATAGGGGGTAGTCGTTCCCTTTCTCCACTGGTTTTTGTGGGCTTTTGTAGCCAGAGTCAAGGCTCTCTGGAAAATATCGACTTTATCCAAGTGGGATTCGGTGCATATTTCCAGATATTTCCTCTGAGTAAGGATATGGGGATCAAGGTTGGAAAACTCATCAGCATAGTCTTCCGGAACTATCCAGACCGACTTTTTTGAAATATTCAAAAAATCGTCCCTGAGTTCGGTACTGTCATTGAGGCAATCTTTATTTCTAGACATATTAAAGATGAAAACAATATCCGGTTGAAATTTTAAGGTGCTAATAAAATGGATTGGATTGAGAAGGCTGTACTCTTTATTCTGAGGTTCTATAGAGTTGATATGTTGTTTGAATGTAGTCCGGGCTGATGTGGAAAAAATAGTCATTGTCTCTATTGTTTCTGTTGTGAGAATAAGGTGATAAGTAGTATCAAAAGATTGATAATCTGATAAGATATTCAAAAATTTATTGATAAAAGTTTTTATTTTATAAGTAGAGGTTACACCTCCTGCATTCATTATAACTAAAGGATTTTTAAAATTTTTAGCTCTGAATCTGGAGAGCTGTTTCCTCATTTTCTTTTCAAAATCTTGTAGTTCTTCTTCGGAAATCATATTTTTTTCCAAGTCGTTTCCCTCCTATAATCTGTAAAGATTAAGAAAATCTTCTTAGTTAAGTTATAGTATACTTTGTCGATTCTTACAAATTAAAAAAAATTAATTATAAGTTAATATAAAGTATAAAAATAAGGATGTGAAGAATAGCTTCCTCTATAATTTATAGAGGGAGCTATTCCGGGAAAATTTTTCTGAGAGAGAAGGGTTATTTACTCATATCTTTTGATTTTTTTGCACAGGCCTGTACAGCCTTTATTACAGATTTTCTGAATCCCTCTTCTTCAAGGACTTTTACAGCCTCTATAGTGGTACCTCCGGGAGAGCATACTGCATCCTTTAGAACTCCGGGATGTTTACCGGTTTCGAGTACCATCTTTGCTGATCCTAAGACAGTCTGAGCCGCAAACTGATAGGCTTTGTCCCTTGGCATTCCTTCTAGTACAGCTCCGTCGGCTAATGCTTCGATGAACATAAATACATAGGCAGGTGAAGAGCCGCTCACCCCTATTACGCTGTGGATAAGATATTCAGAAAGAAC
>NZ_JBFHGC010000324.1:0-3428 GCF_041583315.1 Ilyobacter sp.
CACAAATTAATTATACACTCGACTATATTACATATAAAGTCTTTTTCATAATTTTATGGTTTTTTTTTTTGCCAATGAGTTGTAGAATTAGAGATATTACGTACTAACTAAAGTGAAAATCGGAGGACCATATGAAAGAACTAATAATAGACCTGCTGAAAAAGAACGGTGTAAACCCACAGCTAAGCCAGTACATAGGCTACTTTACTTTAATCTGTATCGTTATTTTAGTAGCCGTCCTGGCAGACCTCATATCTAAGAAGGTCATCCTCATAGCTGTGGAAAAACTCGTAAAAAAAACGAAAAACAGATTTGATGATATATTTATGGAGAAGAAAGGGTTTCATTATCTCTCACAGATGGCTCCGGCCATTGTGATTTATCTGTCTGCTGGGATGTTTCCACTTATTAAAACAGGACTCCACAAACTTTCTCTTATATACCTCATAACCATAACAATAATCATACTTTTCAAATTAATGGAATCCATAGAGGAGGTCTATTCCAGTCTCAGCATCTCAAGGGAGAGGCCTATCAAGGGATATGTTCAGGTCTTTCAGATGATAGCAACAATCATCGGTGGGATAATGATAATATCTAATCTTATGAATAAGTCTCCCTGGAAGTTATTGAGTGGTATAGGGGCCGTGACTGCCATTGTTCTCTTAATTTTCAAAGATTCAATTTTAGGTTTTGTAGCCGGTATACAGCTAGCTGCCAATAATATGATCAGAATCGGCGACTGGATAGAGATGCCCAAGTATAATGCCGACGGAGATGTGATAGAGATAAACCTAACCACCGTCAAAGTCCGTAATTTCGACAAGACAATCACCACAATACCTGTGTATGCATTCATCTCAGATTCCTTTAAAAACTGGAGGGGAATGTCTGAGTCTGGTGGCCGGAGGATAAAAAGACCCATATTTATCGATGCTACAACAATAAAAATATGCACAGATGAGATGATTGAGAAATACAAGAAAATATCATATATATCTGAATATATGGATAACAAAAGCAAGGAAGTAGATGAATATAACAAAAATATAGATACCTCACAGACTGCCAACGGGAGAAGGCTGACGAATATAGGTACATTCAGGAACTATGTCCTCTCATACCTGAAAAACAATCCTGAAATCAACCAGCATATGACCCTCCTTGTGAGACAGCTAGAGATTACACCTCAGGGACTCCCTATTGAGATCTACGCCTTTTCAAAGAATATTGAGTGGCAGCACTACGAGAGGATTCAGTCAGATATCTTTGACCACCTTCTAGCCGTGCTTCCAGAATTCGACCTAAAGGTATTTCAGAACCCTTCAGGGAACGATTTTAAAAGCAGTCTCCTAGGAGTAAATAATCAAAAATTTTAAAGTAAAAGGGTTTTTATCTTTCATACAGTAAAAAGTGTTATAAGTTTTATTTTTATATCTTTTTATAAGAGGTGTTTTTTATGAAAATAAATAAAAACCTTATATTTAGTGTTTTTTTCGCATTACTATTTATATGCGTTAATTTAAAAATTCTGTTTGAAAATCTGGGTCTAGATAGCACCCTTTATCTCTCATATATTTTAGCATTATTTTTGGTTTTTTCAGCTTTATTATATGTCTTAAACTTTTTCATTAAGCTCAGTAAGAAAAGAAACCGTAAGTTTTTTCCCAGTGAAACAGACTCAAAATATATTTACCACAGGGGAGAGGATAAAATCGAGATTTTCGAAAGAGATATGAACAAAAGAAAAGAGATCAAAAAACATCTGAAAAATAACCTTATGAGAATTCCCAATGAAAAACTCTTTGACAAAAAAAATATTATGAAAAACCTGGATAATGAAATTGCAAAAGCAAAGCAAGAAGGGCTTCCTTTGGTGGTTATAATGATAGATTTTAAAAGTTTCAAAGATGTCGACCTCTCCTTAGAGAAACACCTTGAAGACGATGTATTAAATAAGTTTGCTGATGCAATTATAAATGATCTCAGAAGAACAGATTATACAGGGAAGACAGAGTCAGATGAAATTATAATTATCCTCCCAAATACAACACTTAAAAAGGGGGAAGGCGTTTTATCCAGAATAAAAAACAAGATAAATGCTGTACCTCTGTCCAACGAATATTTTCTAACCTGTTTCAGTGCCAGCATACTTGGTATTCATGACAAAAATGTAGCCTTTTATAATACCAATGAAATTTTGAAATCAATCAGCGATCTCATGCATCGAGGGAGGGTATACGAGAAAACCTGCATAAATCCAAAGTTAAATACTGCCAAAAGTTTAAAGGAAATTTAAATAGTATCAGTAGTCCTATTTATGGGAAATATTATTTAAACTAAGTTGGCAGGGGTGATTTTATGCTTACATTCAAAATTATTACGGGTATTATAATATTTATTCTGACTTTTGCCATGATCATATCAGAAAAGGTACCTCCATCTCTATCGGCCATTATCGGCGGCGGAGCTATGATCATGTTGAGAATAATAGACGAACACGAGGCTCTTCTGGCAATAAGCAGAAATTTAGAGATTCTTCTCCTTCTTATGGGTCTTATGATGATAGTCAGTATCATGGCTGAGACAGGGATGTTTCAATATTTATCCATAAAATTGGCACAAAAGGCAAAAGGCGACCCAGTAAGAATAATGGCATTTCTGGGGATCGGAACTGCTATATGCTCTGCTTTTCTGGACAATGTAACCACTGTATTATTGGTAGCTCCCATATCTATCCTCCTGGCAGAACAGCTAAAAATAAAGTCACTGCCTTTTCTGATAGTGGAGATTTTTTCTGCCAATATAGGTGGCGCCGCTACACTTATTGGAGATCCTCCCAATCTTATTATAGGAAGTATGGCAGGTTTTAAATTTAACGATTTTATATATAACCTAGCTCCACTGGTAATAATAAACCTTGTGGTACTGATCTTTACAATGATTTTTATTTTCAAAGACAAGATGGACGTTTCCAGGGTTTCAAAGGCAAAAATAATGGAGATGGAAGCAGAAAGGGTCATAAAAGATAAGTCACTTCTTATTAAGTCTATGGTAGTTTTCACAACAGTAATAATAGGATTTCTGACTCATACCTCCACAGGCCTTGGCCTTGCTACAATTTCTATAATGGGTGCAGGAATGCTGATTCTTGTGTCCAAAAAAAGTCCTGAAGATATTTTTAATCACATAGAGTGGCCCACTATTTTCTTTCTTTCCGGCTTATTTGTACTTGTCGACGGAGTAGAGAATATCGGTGTAATTGAAAAAATAGGTGAGCATGTGGTGGGTATAACCAATGGAAATCTTAATTTTACAGCGATTCTTACCTTGTGGTTTTCTTCACTTTTATCCCCCTTTATGGGAGCTGTACCCTATACCATATCCTTTGCCAAGGTCATCACAGAGATCGCTCCTACTTTCCCAGG
>NZ_JBFHGC010000325.1:0-3424 GCF_041583315.1 Ilyobacter sp.
CTTGGTTTTTATACTACCTTATATAATTCGTCGCTTTCAGGCTCTGATATGTCCTCTATAAAGCATCCGGATATTATAACCTTTGAATTTCCCTTCGTAAATTTCCCTATTATGTGGGATTCAATCCCCTCATTTTTTAGAATTCCAACTACTTCATGACCTTTTTCAGGATCAGCTGCCAGAAGCATAGACCCGCTTGATATGAGTTTCAGAGAATCTATTTTGAAATAATCGCAGATCTGTCTTGTACATTCTGCAATTTTTATTTTTTCCCTGTAAATCTCAGAACCAAAACCATAGAATTCACTCACTTCCCATACTGCACCGAGGACCCCTCCTTCAGTAACATCATGCATTCCCTTTACATAGGGAGAAGCTATTATTCCTTCTCTCACTACACTGATCTTATCCAGCATCATTTTTGCTTCTTTTAAAGTTTCACTTCCAAGTTTTTCTCCTATTTCTTCACTTTTTTCATAGGCTATTATCCCGGTTCCCTCTATACCCGCTCCCTTTGTGAGTATGAGGAGGTCTCCTTCTTTGACTTTTTCTCTCTTTGTATAATCCTCTTTTTTTCCTATACCTATGGCAGTCACAGACACCACCATTCTGTTAACCACTTTTGTGATCTCAGTGTGGCCTCCCATAATAGACACGTTGAGCCTCTCACACTCTGCCTGAGCATCGGTGACCACTCTCTCTATATCTTGGGGCTTAGTTCCCTCAGGAGCGAGTATGGTGAGCATCAGCCCCACAGGCTCTATTCCCGCAGTGGCGATATCGTTGCAGTTGATATTCACAGCCAGCTTTCCCAATTCTTCAGTGGCTCCTGTGATGGGATCACTGGAGATATAGGCCACTTTATCTCCAAAATCAAGGACCGCACAGTCTCCTCCGATTTTTGGGTCTGTGAGTATTTCCGGTCTTCTGTGCCTTATATTTTTAAATACAAGCTTCTCAAGGTCGGAAGCTTTTAATTTTCCTATTTCCAAAATATCACCTCGTTAATAAAATTGAGTAAAAAATTCATATGCAGGGACTTAATTTCTAAACATGTATATTTTAGCACTTAATCTGCCCTTAAGTATAGGGGTAAGTTACTGTTAATTAAAAAAATTATATCACTACTATCTTTCAAATGAAAGGAGTTTTAAGGAGTCTGTATTTTTTTATTCCGTTAAATTATAAAATTTATATATTTAGATATTGACTTTTTAATAAAATGGAGATAATATCTTGCTTGAAAAGAATAGTATTTTAATGGTTCGATTTATCGATTAAAAGGGAAGTGAGGTATTAATCCTCTGCGGTCCCGCCACTGTGACGCTGACGAAAATAGCATTGCCACTGGAATTATCCGGGAAGGGCTGTGATTAGGATGAAGCTGAGCCAGGAGACCTGCCATGAAAAGATTTATGCTAGCCTGCGAGGACGGGAAGTGTGAGAAACATTATGATTTTATTGTATTGTTTTTTATACTTCTCCTATCGGGTTAATCCTGGTAGGAGATTTTTTATTTAAAACTGTATTTATTCATCTGAGCCATCAAGTCAAATTGACATTTTTATATTCTCCTCGGGGAACAGATTATTGTTCCCCGTTGAATAAGCCTTCTTTTATAAAATTATATATAGTTTGTTTGGAAATTAAAATAGGGGCCTAAGGCCCCTATTTTAATATTTTGTATATTTTATCAATATCCAGATTTTCTCTCAGATGTTTTTCCCACTTGTCAAATTCCATTGTTTTGACCTTTTCATAGTCTATTATCTCGGTGTTTTCTTTTAGTCCTTTTTTCACTCTCAGATAATTTAAAATATGTCTTGTGAACTTTCCATTGTCAAATATACCGTGGAGATAGGTGGCCATGATATTTTCTTTATAAACACCTACATAGAGATCACCGTCTAAAAACCTCTCTTCTTTTCCTTCAGTTATTCCCTGATGGATTTCATAACCTTTTACAGTTATCCCATCTAGTCCTGCGAGAATACCTTTGCAGCCAATAAGTTTTTTTTCCACTTGATAGGTTGACTTCTCTTCCCCCATGGTGGTTGTCACATTTAGGAGTCCCAGCCCATCTTCTTCCCCCAGAGGAGTCTCTACACAGAGAGGATCCATTATTTTATCTCCCAGTATCTGAAATCCACCACATATTCCAAAGATAAGTTTACCTTTTGATGATTCTTGCACTATCTTGTCGTAAATACCTGTTTCTTTCATGAAAATAAGATCCCCTATAGTATTTTTACTTCCAGGAATTATGATCATATCTTCCTCACCTATGTCCTCAGGAGAATCTACATAGTTAAGGGCCACATCGCTGTAAAACTCAAAAACATCAAAGTCAGTATAGTTTGACATTTTAGGAGTTCTTATAACTGAGATAGTTATGTCATTTTGAGTTTTTTTAGCAGTTAGTTTTTTTGCCAGGACGTCCTCCTCTTCTATTTTTACATCAAGGAAAGGAAGAACTCCTAACATGGGTATATCAATACCTTCATCTTTTAATCTTTTCTCTATCATTTCAATTCCCGGGTCTAAAATCTCTTTATTCCCTCTGAATTTATTTATGATTATACCTTTGATACGTTCTCTGTCTTTTTTGTCTAGGAGCATTATTGTACCGTATATCTGGGCGAAAACCCCACCTCTTTCTATATCTGAAACCAGTATAACAGGAGCGTCTACCAGTTCTGCCATACCCATATTGACTACATCTACTTTTCGGAGGTTTATTTCTGCCGGACTTCCTCCTCCTTCAAGGACACATATATCATAGTTTTTTCTTATCTTTTCGTATCCTTCCACAGCCACCTCTCTCAGTTTTTTTGTCTGGGAGAAATATTCCACTGCAGTGACATTCCCGCAAGGTTTACCCATGAAAATAACCTGTGAATGATCATCGGCATTGGGCTTTAGAAGAATGGGGTTCATATAGTCCCTAGGTCGCTCTCCACCCATCTCAGCCTGTACTACCTGGGCTCTGCCTAGCTCGAGGCCATCTTCGTCTACAAAAGAGTTTAAGGCCATATTTTGTGATTTAAAAGGACTTACTCTGTATCCGTCTTTATAAAAAATTCTGCAGAGACCTGCTGTCACAAGGCTTTTTCCCACAGAAGAACCTGTTCCCTGGATCATAATTTTTTTATGCATGAAAATCCCCCTAGAGTTTTTTTTAATTATATCACTTTCAGAACATTTTATAAAGAACTTCGATCACTTTCTCTTTTGAAACTATAAATAAAATACTGAATTTACCAGTGTTACTTTTCTCTTGACAGAAAAGTAACCAAAAGGTCAAGAGTTTTCAAATGTCTAGGAAGTAGATGTTTCTTTTAACGCCTTTGTAAGCTACAGTCCTCGGTTCCCTGCGGAACCTATTCTGTAGTACGGCTGAGTGCGGTTTTTTTCCTGTATAAGC
>NZ_JBFHGC010000326.1:0-3407 GCF_041583315.1 Ilyobacter sp.
AAATGATTTTTCTATAGAGGTCAAACTCTCCGGCGGTGAAAAAAATGAAAAAAAATGAGAAACAGGCTCTGGTTTTGCAGCTGCTGGTCTGCCTTACCTTCTATATACTTTTTCAAAATATAATAATGGTAAATATGAAGAAAAGGGTGGAGTCTAACAAGAACAAGATAATCCAGGAGCAACAGAAATATGTAGAGGATGTAAATAAAATAAATTCACTTAAAAAAAGATACAGAGAATATTATAAAATGAAGTATCAAAGAGACCATATGCAGGCAAAGCTAATAAGTGCAGGAGAGGAGAGATACCTTACCGAGGAACTGACCCAGCTGAGCAAGGAAAACAATATAAAGCTGTCAAACATCAATCTCAGTGAAAATATGAGTAAAAATGATCATAAGTATATATTTAAAACAGAGTTTGAAACGGATTTTTTTACTTTGAAAAACTTTTTAGACGATATAGACAATCTGGATAAAAATATAAATCTGGAAGACATGAATATATCCAGAGAAAACTTTAATTTAATTGTGAAGGCAACTTTTTCTATCTATACAACAAACTGATATCTGTAAATAAGGGGCTTTTTATGAGGATGGGACTTGATTTTAAAAACATTGGAGCAAGACTAAAGGGGACGAAGAAGGTAAATATAATAATTGCAGGGATGGCTGTTTTTATTTTGATGGCAGTTTATCTGAAATTTCCAAGACGGGATAATTTTAAAATGCTCATGGAGATAGACCCTAAATATGATTTTTCCGTGGACGAGATAAAAGAGGAAGAGTGGGAGAATTTTCAAAACAATATAGAGGCTGAAAATAGTGAGAAAAAAGAACTTGTGAGAAATATTTTTCACTCTAACAGTCAGGGAGAGGACGGGAAACCGGAACTGATCGGAATTATTCTCGGAAAAAGAAAAACTGCAACTTTTTCAGACGGACAGATTTTACAGGAGGGGGACAGCTTCAACAGTCTCACGGTAAAGGCTATAAATCGCGGAGAAATCGTATTAGTGGATAAGAAAGGCGAAAAAAAAGTACTTGAACTTTGGAGGCAATAGAGTATGGGGGAAACTATAAAAAAGGGCGCACAGATTATAACAGCTTTTACAATACTGGGAGCAACAGTTTTTGGGGCAGGATACAACGGAGAGATGATAGCTCAGAATCAAAAGGTGACAGTAGATTACCACGGAGCTAATCTTGTAAATGTTCTGAGAACCCTTTCTTTCAGCAATGACCTGAACATGGTAATAAGTGATAAAATATCCGGAACTGTAACCATGAGTGTAAAGGACGCTCAACTAGACGATTTACTGGAGGCGATACTGAGATCCAACGGATATACCTATATCCAAAGCGGAAACCTGGTGGAGATAATGAGTCTGGAAGATGCAAAAAAAATGCAGGAATCAGACCGTTCTATATCAAAAGTTTTCTCACTGAAGAAAGTAGATGCATCTGAACTGTCTGAAGATGTAAAACTTCTACTAAAAGACGGGGATACTTCTATAGTGAATGCAGATACCAACTCAATCACTGTAAGAGCTAAAAAATCAGAACTTATAAGTGTAAAAAAGTTTCTGGATGAACGTGACGGAATAAAAAAAGAGGATGCTCAGAAAAATGTGGAACTTATAAGAGTGAAGCATATGACTCCCCAAAAGGCTTATGAAATACTAGGAGAGATAGGCTATAAAATAACGGGAGATATAAAATACAGCGAGTCTCTGGGAGGGCTTCTGGTCATAGCATCCAGTGAAGAGGCAGACACACTGAAAAGTATCATGGACAAGATAGACGTACCAGAACTGCAGGTGGTTATCGAAGTGAGGATTCTAGAGGTACAGGAAGGCACAGGGAGAGACTGGGGGATGAGCTGGGGTTATAATTCCAACAATCTCACAGAGAGTGACAGTAGCGACGGAGGGGGAGGATATCTGTCTGGAACAGACAGTTATTTTGATGCATCAAATCTTTCTGACGGGATAACTCTCGGTCTTGGACTGCTGGGGACTGATCAGTTCAGTGCGGTGTACAGAAATATCGTCGAGGACAGCTCTACAGAGATACTGGCAAAACCTGTGATAACAACTATCAACGGAAAAAAAGCAAAGATAGAGCTGACTGAAGAGGTGCCTTATAAAGAACTGGAATATGTAAGTGATAGCGGAGACGCTACATCTACAAGCTATGAATTTAAGAATGTTGGGATCACCATGGAAGTGACTCCTGTAATAACAGATGACGGCATGATAAAAATCGAGGTTACCCCGGAAATAAGTGAGGTGACAGGATACACAGATGATGGTGTACCTTATGTATCCTCGAGAAAGGTAGAGACTAATGTAATCGTAAGGAACGGACAGACTCTGGCTATAGGGGGTCTCATAAAGGATACTCAGTCAATTACTGATAGCAAGGATCCTTTTTTGAGCAAGATACCAATACTGGGATATTTATTCAAAAATTCTAGCAATTCAAAATCAAAGACAAATCTTATGATTTTCATAACTCCGAAAATAATAATGAGCAGAGATATGTCTCAAAAGTTTAACCTGGTCAAGGGATCGAGCGGTACTGTCTTGAAAACAATGAAAAAAGAGGAAACAGAAGTAAAGAAAAATGTGACAACTGCAAAGACCGACGGAAATACCCAGGAAAAGACGGCTGAGGAAACAACAGTCTCAGGTATAGAGAAGATACAACAGAAACTTTCAGAAAGTAATTAAAGAACCAAAAAGCCATAAAAACTCAAGGGTGATGATATGAGATTAATTTATCTATTTTTTATTGTAATATCTGTGTTTTCCTACGGAGAAACTGAGGGAAGATATGAACTGCTTAATTCGAAAGAAGTGAGCATGTTTTTTCCCAAGGGAGATTCCGAATATATAGATTACCTTTTGAAAAAAGATGACACGGAAGCCTATTTTGAACTGGCTGTCATTTATCTCAAAGAGGGAGAAAAGGAAAGGTCTGAATATTATCTGGATTTGTATCTGAAGACAGAAAATGATCCCAGGAAACTATTGGAATATTATAATATAGAGAAAAATTACAAAAAAATAGAAGAAAATCTGGATCGGATTATCCTTGCTGGAAATAGCTCAGAGGCAACGAAATACAAAAGAAGAATCTACACGGAGATAGAGAGGAAAAATCTACCTATTTCAAAGGAAAAATACCGGGTAGGAAAAGTCCAGGAATTTCTATCTTATATGGATGATGAAAAGGAACAGAAAAAGTTTTTTAACTCCAACAAGTGGACAAAGGGCGATATAAGAAAAATACTGGATGAGCTGAAAAAACATGAACTACAGGATAAAAGTCCGTCCAAAAAATTATTTGATATGTTTGCTACGAAAAAGGACAGACTGCAAAACAGGTATTATAATATAAGGG
>NZ_JBFHGC010000327.1:0-3401 GCF_041583315.1 Ilyobacter sp.
CCTAGCCTCCTTACTTGTAGTATCTTCTGCAAGCATTTTTCTATCAGTGATTTAGCAGCCAATTTAACGTATATAATTTCAAGTTTTTCTTTACACCAGAAAAGAGATGCTTATTTTTAAATATTATTGATTATATCTCTTGTAAGTAAAGTTTCTAGTTTTTTTCAAACCCCTTTATTATCTTATTTTGCATTTTGAGTATATCTTATTTGATAAATCTTGAGATTTTCTTTGTTCTCTGAAAATCCCCCATACTCCTAGAAATGCCATCGTTACTGCTAAGAATAAAACTTTAAATATAAAATTAAACATTTTAATAACTTGCCTTTTTTAAATGTATAAATTTATTGTTTCTCAAAACATTTAAGTGGATTAAAAGTCTATCATAGACAGGTTCAATTTCTTCTCCAAATTCTGATTTAAGTATTTTTGATATTTTATATATATCGTTTTTCCCGTTTATAGCTTTCCAAACGATACTCCCTATTTTATCCAGGTCAATATTCGTTTCTTTAGGAGTTTTACAAAAAAACCTTACAATTTTATCAAAAGATCCGTCTCTTGGGACTATTATAGTGATCATCCCATTATCATTTTTCTTCCAATTTGTATTCTCATTTATTGAGGGGATCATTTCAAGCATATTATCGTCTTTAGATATACCATTCTTCAAAATAACACCTCGTTTTATTTAGAATAATTTTTTTAGGGAGGGAGCTCCCTCCCTAAATTTTTATTGATAATTATTTATATTTTAGTCTACTTTTAATTTTGAGAATATAGAAAATTTCATAAGAGATAATACTAGTAATCCGAATGCAACAAGTGCTCCGATTTGACCAGTATTAAACCCAAGCTGAGTTTTTATACCTGCAACTGTTAGTACTGCAAGTATTATACCAATAAGACCTTCTCCAGCGATAAGACCCGATGCATATAGTATTCCAGAGTCAGTTTTTTCTTTTATTACTTTCTTATCTGCCCCTGATTTTTCAGCTCTCTTATCAAGGACTCTCCTTATTAGTCCACCTGCCATTATTGGTGTACTAAGATGTATAGGAAGATACATTCCTATTGCTATAGGCAGTACAGGAAGACCTAGTAATTCTATTGCGACTCCAATTCCAACCCCTGTAAATACAAGAGACCAAGGAAGATTTCCTCCCATAACTCCCTCTATAACAAGACGCATAAGTGTCGCCTGCGGAGCCGGAAGTTCTTGCGAACCAAATCCCCATGCATTGTTTAGAAGAGTAAGAACCCATCCGATTACAAGAGCGGCAGCAACTACCCCGATAATTTCACCTATCTGTTGTTTTATTGGAGTAGCCCCGACAATATAACCTGTTTTAAGGTCCTGAGAAGTATCTCCCGCCATTGCAGCGATGATACATATTACCGCTCCCACTGTAAGAGTAGCGATCATTCCTGTAATTCCATCATTTCCGGTAGCCTTAAATATTATTGCTGTTATTATAAGGGTGGCAATAGTCATACCTGAAACAGGATTTGATGAACTACCTACAAGTCCAACTATTCTTGAAGAAACCGTTGCGAAGAAGAAACCAAATATAGCTATTATTGCAGCTCCACCTATTCCCACAGGTATTATAGGAAGCATTGCCATTGCGATAATTACTGTAGCGACTCCTATGCCAACAATTTTTAAAGATATATCTTTGTTCGTTCTTTCTTCTGTGTTCTCACCCATATTAGACGAATAATCTTTCATACTTTCTTTAAATGTCTGGATGATCAAAGGGATTGTCTTTATAAGATTGTATATACCTCCGAAAGCAACAGCACCAGCACCTACATATCTTATATAATAATTCCATATTCCCCAATGTCCTAGTTCACTTATAGGAACTGAAGCTGGATACATTATGATCTCACCCATTGAACCTATATTAGATATTAGAGGGATAAGCCCAAACCAGCTTATGATTGCCCCTGCAGTCATATATGATGCAATCTTAGGTCCGATTATATACCCGACACCTAGAAGAGCCGGGAGAACATCTCCTCCTATTGCAGCACCCTTGTATCCAGGTATAGTTGTTTCTATTTCACTTGGGAAAAGCTTAAATCCGTCTGTTATAAATTTGTACAGAGCACCTATCCCAAGACCTGCGAAACATGCTTTTGCCTTACTTCCACCCTCTTCTCCTGCAAGAAGGACTTCTGCACATGCAGTTCCTTCAGGATACGGTAAAACTCCGTGTTCTTTGACTATCAGGGCTTTTCTGAGAGGGACCATGAAAAGAACTCCAAGAATACCGCCACAAAGAGCTATTATAGTTATGGTCATGAGATTTGGTGCCGGAAGACTTCTCTCCTGAGACCATATATATAGAGCTGGAAGGGTAAAAATTGCCCCTGCTGCTAGAGATTCTCCGGCAGATCCTATTGTCTGGACCATGTTGTTTTCAAGTATGGATTCTTTCTTAAGTATCCCTCTTATTATTCCCATAGAAATTACGGCTGCAGGTATAGATGCACTTATTGTCATACCAACTTTAAGACCAAGATAAGCATTTGCTCCTCCAAAAATAACGGATAATAATATACCTAATATTATCGAAGTACCTGTAAATTCAGGAAGAACTCTGTCCGCCGATATAAACGGCTTAAAATCATTTTGTTGAGTAGCTTGATCATTCATTATTAAATCCCCTTAATTTATATTTTTTTTGTAAAACAGTCCAAGATCAACTGTTTTAAAGTAACTACGATGTACCGATTTGTGAAAAGCATAAGTTAAAATCTAAATTAAATTTTTACAAGTAAAGTTACTTATTACATAATTTAAGAGAGTGCAATGGTTCATACACTCTCTTAAATATTTTAGTTTGTGATTCCCTCTATTATATGGCATGCCACAAAATGATCGTTTGAGATCTCAATAAGATTAGGGTCTCCGTGTGTACACTCTCCTTTGGCGTGGACACATCTTTTGGCGAACCGGCATCCAGGCTCAGGACTTATAGGGGATGTTATCTCCCCAGTAAGTTTAACCCTTTCCATTTTTTTCTTCAGGCTAGGAGTTGGTATAGCAGAGAGCAGGGCCTTTGTATAGGGGTGGGTCGGGTTTTTAAAGAGCTTATTCGCCGGTCCTTTTTCCACCAACTGTCCCAGATACATTACTGCAACTTCATCTGAAAAATGTTTTACTACCGAAAGATCATGAGTTATAAAAATATATGTCAGGTTAAATTTTTTCTGTAAATCCTGCATCAGATTTAACACCTGAGCCTGAATAGAAACATCCAAGGCTGATACAGGTTCGTCACAGACTATAAATTTTGGTTTTAGTGCCAGAGCTCTGGCGATACCGATTCTCTGTCTTCTTCCTCCGTCTAACTCATGGGGATATGTGTTTAGTAGTCTTTGACTAAGTC
>NZ_JBFHGC010000328.1:0-3381 GCF_041583315.1 Ilyobacter sp.
ACCTTTTGACAAGCTATGTTTATCTCTGTCTATAAATTTATTTGTCTTATTCTACAACAGTTACATCAATTTTAAAAATTCACACAGTATATGATATAGATATACAGAATGTATTCGTATTCTTTAGAGCCTGTATTTGCTGAGTTCTATCTGTTTCTGACTGTGTTCGAAAAAGTAACCTTTTCTCTAAAATTATAGTTTTTTTTTGTTTAACATCTTTTCTTTTTTTTGAAAATCTGTTAATATCTAAGAATTACAAGATTATTTTATTTTCTTGAAACTGTTTATAAGATTCTTCTGAAATTTAAGTTCTTAAACAATTAAATAAACATAATTTTTAATATCCAAAACTTAAATTTTAATACAGTTAATGTTTAGCATTATATACATCCGTTTTTTATTGAAATAAGGGGGACATCATGGATTTAAAAGATTTGGGAAACCAAATGAAAACCTATAGACGTGAACTTCATCAGATACCTGAGCTGGGACTGGAAGAGTATAAAACGTCTGCTTATATAGGGGAAAAATTAAGGGAATTTGGACTGCATCCTTTCACCATAGCCAAAACCGGAATATACGTGTATATCGATGCCGGTTCCGATGAAACATATGCCTTCAGAGCAGATATGGACGCCTTGGAATCAGAAGAGGAAAATGATGTGGAGTATGCCTCAAAACATCCTGGAAAAATGCATGCCTGCGGTCATGACGGACATATGGCTATGCTTTTAGGTCTGGCCAAGATACTTTCAAAGACTGAGAACATCAAGAAAAACGTTCTTTTGATCTTCCAGCCTGCTGAAGAGGGACCAGGAGGGGCAAAAATAATAACTGAAAGCGGAATATTTGAAAAATATAATGTGAAGGGGATATTTGGAATCCACCTATTCCCCAACCTGGATGAAGGTATAATTGCTTCTAAAGCCGGACCTCTCATGGCTCAGTCTGGAGAAATAGATGTAATTATAAAAGGAGAAGGGGGACACGGCGGTATGCCACACAATGCCATTGATTCCATCCTTGTAGCTTCCAAATTTCTCTCATCATGTCAGTCTATTATATCTAGAAGTATCTCTCCTTTAGAGACTGCTGTAATATCCTTCGGTAAAATAAGGGGAGGAAGTGCCAGAAATATCGTGGCTGAGAAGACACATATAGAGGGTACTGTGAGAACTTTTTCAAAGGATACCTTTGAAATAATAAAAAAAAGAATCCTTCAGATTTCAAGAGGTCTCGAGGAATCTTTCGGAGTGGAGATAAGTGTGGATCTCGAGCCTTATTATCCCCCGGTAATCAATGATAAAAATCTTTATAACAAAATAGCAGAAAAAGTCCATATAGAAGAGACCGATCCTGTGATGCTTGCTGAGGATTTCTCATACTACCAGGAGAGAATTCCAGGTGTCTTTTATTTCCTTGGAAGCAGAAATATAGAACGTGACTTTGACTACCCGCTTCACAGCTGCAACTTCAACTTTGATGAGTCTATTCTTTTAAAGGGTGTTGAGCATTATGTAAATATTCTCACTGCCCTGGAAGCCATATAATTTTGTATTCAGAGACTGCCTTTCGGGGCAGTCTTTTTTTATAATCTATTTTTAAAATTTAAAGGAGCATTGTAAATTTTCTAGAAAATTATTATATGAAAGATTATTTACTCATTGTGAGGTGATATTTATGGAAAATACTGCCCTTGTGTTGGAAGGGGGAGGAATGAGAGGAATATTTACAAGCGGGGTTTTGGACGCCTTCATAGAAAAGGGGATTGATATCCCGTATGTTATTGGGGTTTCCATGGGAGCATACAACGGGGTTTCGTATATTACAGGTCAGAAAGAGCGGACTTTTAAAATGTTTATGGACTATATATATGATCCAAGACTCCTGGACTATAAGAGGATTTTCACAGGGGACTCCCTTTTAAATTCTGATTTTCTGGTAAACTTTATGGGTAAAAAGAAATATCCGGTAGACTATGAAAAATTTTTCAAAAGTACAAAAAAGTTTATCTGTGTGAGTACCAACTGCAGAACTGGAAAGCCTGCATATTTTGAAAAAAACGGGTATCCTGAAAAATCTTTCAATAGAATACTGAAATCATCCTGCTCCTATCCATTTTTGACAGATGTTGTTAAAATAGGTGGCGTGGAATATCTCGATGGTGGGATATCCGATGCAATTCCTATAAAAAAAGCCTTAGATGACGGTAATAGGAAACTTATTGTTATCCTCTGCCACCCAAAGGGCTATGAAGACCAGTCCAGCTGGTATCTTAATATTTCTAAATTATGGTACTACTCATATCCAAAAGTAGCTGAGGCACTGAAGAAAAGATACATCCATTACAATGGAACACTCTATTTTCTTGAATTGCTGGAGAAGGAAAACATAGCATTTGTGATAAGGCCGGAAACCATGCCACTCTCTGTGATAGAACAGGACAGGGTAAAATTAAGACTTTTTTATAAAGCTGGATACAATATCGGCATAGATCAGTGTGAAAAATTAAAAGAATTTTTAAAAACCCCGTCCCTGATATAAGATCAAAGACGGGGTTTTTATTATTTTTCTTTACAGAAATCAGATATGTCCCTCACTGCCCCTATAGCATAGTTTATCTCATCCATTGTGTTGAAATATCCAAAGGAAAATCTCACCGCCCCTGTTTCATAGGTGCCTATGGATCTGTGGGCAAGGGGGGCACAGTGCATCCCAGGTCTTGTGGATATTTGATATTCCTCATCTAATATAGAACTCACTTCTGAGGGGTCCAAATCCCCTATATTGATTGCTACCACCGGGGTTCTTTCCTCTGTTTCCGGTCCATATATTCTGACTCCCTCTATACCTTTCATTCCTTCTATAAAAGCAGCTGTAATATTTTCTTCATGTTTTCTTATATTATCTATCCCTGTCCTCATTATAAAGTCCACCCCTGCCCCCAGAGCTGCAATAGCCGGAGCATTTAATGTCCCGCATTCCAGGAGATCAGGCATCTCCCCAGGTTGTCTTCTGAGCTTGGAATGAGCTCCAGATCCACCTTCCATTATAGGTTTTATGGCCACTCCCTCTCTCAGATATATCCCCCCTGTTCCCTGGGGTCCGAAAAGTGATTTGTGTCCTGTAAAACACAAAATATCTATGTGCATCTTTTCCACATCTACTTCCAAAATACCAGCACTTTGTGAAGCATCTACAATGAGGAGGACACCATGTTTCTTTGCTATCTTACCTACTTTTTCCAGAGATATTATTGTTCCCGTGAGATTTGAAGCATTGGTTATGACAATGGCCCTTGTATTTTCTTTTACTGCTTCATCTATACTCTCGATCTTTATTCTCCCATGACTATCTGCCTCTAGGACTGTCACCTCTACC
>NZ_JBFHGC010000329.1:0-3372 GCF_041583315.1 Ilyobacter sp.
TGGGGAGATTTTTTTTATTATTTTATTAAGATAAGAAAAAATCATACTAAATTTAGCAACTTCTAACTAAAATCCCCGGCGAATCCGTTCAAATATTATCCTTGAAAAATAAAATTAGTTTCTCTATAATAGTATAAAATAAAAAACAGGAGGTAAAATTATGATCTATGAATTAATTAAAAATACAAGGTCTGTAAGAAGCTTCGGAGAAAAAAGAATAAGTAAAGAAGAGATTAAAGAAATAATGGAATGCGTCAGACTGTCCGGTGCCAGCAGAAACCTTCAGGGAATAAAGTATATAACTGTAATCAAGGAAGATAATCTCAAAAAAGTGTTTCCCCTTACCCACTGGGCTGGTTTGCTGAGCTGGAATCCCTCTGAATCAGAGAGTCCTTCAGCATATATCATTATGTGCAGCGATAAAAACCTTCCACTTCCTGATAAATCTCTCTACTGCGATATAGGAATAGCCGCTCAAAATATCATGTTAAAAGCCAAAGAGATGGGATACGGCGGATGTATGATCGGAAACTTTGACAAAAATAAAGTAAAAGAGGCTATGAATATTGCAGATGATTATCAGGCAGAGCTTATAGTGGCTCTAGGAGAACCTGCAGAAGAGATAAAAATTGTCGATGTCAAAAACGGAAACATCAATTATTATAGAGATGAAAACAATGTACACTATGTGCCCAAAAGAGCTTTAAGTGAACTTATAATTGATGAAAAATAAAAAGACAGAGGGCGACCCAAAAGGGTCTGCCCTCTATTTTGATGCTTTTATCAAAAGGTTTGTTATCTTATTGGAAAATTCCACAGGATCATCTAACTGGAACCCCTCTACAAGAAGAGCCTGGTTGTAGAGAATATCAGCATACTCTCCCATCTCTTCAGGAGATCTTTCATATATTGATTTCAAAGCCTTAAACAAGTTGTGAGACGGATTTATCTCAAGAATTCTTTCGGCTTTTACAGAATGTTCCTGTCCCGGCATCTCCTTCATGACTCTTTCCATCTCAAAGGAAATCCCGTTTTCACCGCTTACCAGACATACCGCACTTGATTTTAGTCTGTTTGTTAATTTTACTTTAGAAATTTTATCCTTTAAGACCTTCTGAATCTCATCCAGAAGATCCTTATTTTCCCCTTCGCTCTCTTCCAACATCTTTTTTTCTGTCTCATCTTCAAGACCCAGGTTGGATTCAGTCACGGATTTAAAGGGTTTCCCGTCAAACTCCATGAGAGTCCTGATTGCAAACTCGTCTACACGCTCATTCAGAAAAAGTACTTCATACCCTTTTTCTTTTACAGCTTCCATTTGAGGCATTTTTTTCAGTGAGTCAAGATCCTCTCCTGAAACATAGTATATTTCCTTTTGATCCTCACTCATTCTGGCTACGTACTCAGAGAGAGTTGTTTTATCATCGCTGAAAGTACTGTGGAAAATCAAAAGATTTTTAAGAGTGTCCCTGTATAATCCGTATTCACTGTATATACCGGCTTTTATATCCATACCAAAGGCGTCCCAGAAAAGTTCGTACTTTTCCCTGTCATTTTTTAATAGATTTTCCAGCTCTCTCTGAATTTTTTTCTGTATATTTTTACCAAGAGTCTGCAGTTGTTTGTCCTGCTGCAATATCTCTCTTGATATATTGAGAGAGAAGTCACTAGAATCCACAAGCCCCTTTATAAATCTAAAGTGATCAGGAACAAGCTGCTTACACTTATCCATAATAAAGACATTTTTGGTATAAAGCTGTAACCCCTTTTCATAGTCTTTAGTATAAAAATCCATAGGAGTTTTCGAAGGAATGTAAAGAAGAGCTGTATAGTCTATGTTCCCCTCTACCTTTATATGTATATTCATAAGAGGTTTTTCCCAGTCGTGAAATTTTGACATGTAAAATTCATTATATTCTTCTTCAGTTACGTCGTTTTTATTTTTTTTCCAGATAGGAACCATGGAATTTAAAGTCTCCATGGTTTTCACTTTTTTGTCCCCTTCTTTTTTTTCAACCTCCAGACTTATAGGGTATCTCACATAGTCTGAATATTTTTTGATAAGTTCTCTTATTTTGAACTCTTCCATATATTCATCATTGGGATTTTCTTCATCTTTTCTTATATGGAGAGTTATCTCTGTTCCTCTTTTTCCTTTTTTTGTTTCTTCAATTACAAAGGTATTTTTCCCATCAGACTCCCACTTATAAGCTTTTTCCTCTCCTGCTCTTCTAGTAACCACAGTAATTTTTTCTGCTACCATAAAAGCGGAATAAAAGCCCACACCAAACTGACCTATTATTTCCAAGTCTGACTGTTTCTTAGATTCTTTCAGTGCATTCATAAAAGCTTTCGATCCAGATTTGGCTATTGTTCCCAGATTACTAACCAATTCATCGTGATTCATCCCTATACCATTATCAGATATCTTCAGAATTTTTTTATCTTTGGATGCTGAAATTTCTATTTTAAACTCTTGATCTCCTTCTAAAAGACTTTTATCTGTAATGGATAAAAATTTAAGCTTATCTATAGCATCACTTGCATTTGAAACTAACTCTCTCAAGAAAATTTCCTTGTGAGTATAGATCGAATGGATTACCAGATTTAAAAGTTCACTAGTTTCTGTTTGAAAATTTAAAGTTTCTTTAGACATTCCTATCCTCCTTGTTAGCAGTTATTTGTAATGAGTGCTAACCATTTTTATCATATTTTCTTCTATGTGTCAAGTTTCCTCAATCATTTTTCATTAGAGAATATATTTCAATTTCGCTACTTTTTAAACCTTTTGTATATAATGGTTTATGCCACCTATAAAAAATAATATTTTTTTATTTAATTTGTAAAAATTTAAAAAATAGAATATTATAGTAGATATAAAAAAAATTTAGCTGTGAAGGAGAACTGTTTAAAATTATGAAAAAGGCTCACGCACTAATAATACTCTTAGTATTTTTAATAATTTCGACATGCTTAATATTTTTTTCAAATCCTTTGTCAGATTCTATAAAGAAAAAATCTGACAAATCAAATAAAAATGAAATTAATATTTTTTTCAATTATGAACCAAAAACTATTGATCCTTCAAGGGCAGCAGATAACTATTCTATAGGGATCATTAAAAACACCGTAGAGGGACTCACCAGGATTTCAATAAATTCCAAAGGAGAAGAAGTTCCGGAAAAAGCCGGGGCAGTTTCATGGAAGGTAGAGGAAAATGGTAAAAAATGGACCTTCTTTCTGAGGGAGTATAAATGGGAAGACGGAAGACAAGTCACAGCAGAAGATTTTGAGTATGGTATAAAAAGAAGTCTTGACCCAAAAACTGCTTCTCCTATGGCATATCTACTATACCCCATAAAGAATGCAGAA
>NZ_JBFHGC010000330.1:0-3360 GCF_041583315.1 Ilyobacter sp.
CCTTTATAATTTGTCCCGTTGGTAGGGTTATAGGGAGTTAAAAGTTCTGAATTCCATCCCTTTTTCCATATAGAACCTTCTTTTTCTAGATTTTCTATTATCTGATTGGTCAGTTTTTGACGTTCTTTCTTTATTTTCTCTTGCGTTTTATTCATCAGGGCGTTCACCTTTACCTGTGAAATAACTTAAATCCGCTTCAAACCACTCCCCATCCATGTCCTCTTCTGAGACTACCTCAGAATTGTCAGTAATTCCGAGATTATCTTTTATTATTTTATGTTTGATCCCAATTATCTTATCTTCAAATTTATTTTTTTCCATACTTGTCCCCCTATTTATAATTATTCTTTCTTTTAATCAGTGTTCTAGTTCCAGCTTCTTTATAGACTTTCTTTTCATGCAGACCCCTTTTCTTGAACTGGATAAGATATCCTACGAGTGCAGCCTTATCTTTTTTATCTAGACCTGCTATCTCAAATAGCGCACCTATACCTATGAGCTTATGGGCTCTCTCTTTTTTTTCAAGATAAGTCATATACGAGAACTCTACTTCCCTTGTTTTTTCTGCTCTACTCTTTTTCAAAAATAATTTTTTACCCTCTACAAGAAATGATTTTTCTTGTTTTAGAGAAAGGTTTTTGGATTCTAAAAGGTAGCCCAAAATAGTTTCAATGGGCTGGTTGTCAATCTCGGCCTTTTCAACTAGTATTCCAAGCATAAGAAGCCTTTTTGCTCTCTCTTTCCTGAGAATGAACTGACTTTTTTTTTCAAAATTAGCCAACTTCAGCCTGGCTTTTTTATCTGCTATGTATAATTTTCTCTTTTTTGAATATAGGTTCTCTAGATTCATCAAAGCCTCCTGTAATTCTATCTTTCCAATTCTGCTACATCTTTATCATCCTCCCTCTTAAAAATCTTTGGTTTCATACTTTGCTTTGTGTTGTTTTTTTTGGAATCTTCTTGAAATAAGTCCCCAATCTTTTTAAGGTTCCTTGATTTTTGTTTTGAATGAGAAACAGAATAAGCCCTGGTTAAAGGCCTATATGATTTTTGCATGTCGTTGCAGATAATTATTTCACTCTTGCTGGAAAATAACTCCATTTTTGTCATATTTAGAGCCCTGTAAATGTTACTGCTAACTTCTCTAACCTGATCTTTTAGGAGTTTAGGATCTACGGCCTTATAAAGTTTTGACTGCTCTTTTGCTAGATGGTTGTATTTCTTTTCAAGAGGATCTATTTTAGAATTAAGGGTGTTTATTTTTTTATTCAGCTTTCCAGACTGTATAAAATATATCTTGCTCGTCAGTTGTAGCTTATTTTCAAGAATTCTTCTTTCCTCTTTAAATTCACATATCATATTGTTTAATTGAATCTTTTGTTTTTCCAGATAAGAGTATTTCCCTTTTGTCATTTTGTTGAGTGCTTTTTTCTCTAGTATCTCCTCTAATTTCAGTAAATTTTCAAGTTTTTCAACCCCACTTTTAAGAATACCTTGTTTATTTTCCTCTTTTCTTTTGTACTCTAAAGAGATTTCAAGTATTTTTGATTTACCTATATTTTTAACAGTTCCTTCCTGACTTTCTATAAGCTTTTCAAGCATTACTGCTTTATAAATAAGCTTTGAATATCTAGGTCTGTTTTCAGAATCGCTAATATCAGTTGTTTTCTTTTTAAAATTTTCCATATTAAGCTTATAAGTTAAATATTCCCATCGGAGCCTGATAAGTTTCTCAATGTTATAAGTTTCAAGAGTTTCTTTATCAGGTAACTTGGTTTTACTTAATTCTTTTTCCAGGGCTTCCTTTTCAAGTCTAAGCTTTTTTAGTTCTTCCCCAGGAGTGTCTTTGGATACATGTTCAATATTATAGTCGATTCTTTCTAGTGTATCTTTTATAGAAAAATGGCTCGATAAGTTTATTGTTCTTCTGAGTTTAGTAGTCTTTATATTTGATTTGATATTATCAATACTATTTTCTTTGAGATGTTTCGCTAAGTCTTCTCTCTTTATATCAAACCTATTTTCAAGTTCTTTAATTAAGGCTTCTTTTTTACTTGAATAAGCCCTCTCAAGAGCTCTGTATTTCTTAATATATTTGCTGGTCTCTGGCAGATATTCTTCAATATCATTGATCTTTGCCCTAAGATCATCTAGTTTAGTTTTTATATCCATATTAGTTGGGTCTATTTTGAGCTCTTTCTTCAGTTTGAAGTTTCTATTGAGAAGCTTATAATAATCCCCGTTGGTAATGGAATTAAGGGTGGATTTTTTTAACTTATTCTCATCTAATCTCTGGTCTATTTTTTTTATTTCAAATAAAATATCTTTTTTTTCAAAAGGTATAGTCCTGGCCTTATACTTTTTCTCTTTTACTCTTTTAAGTTGTCTTGCTTCTTGGAATTCAGAAAGACTTTTCTTTTCCAGGATAGATAGTTTTCTCTCTACTTTATTTAGAAGATTTCCAGAAATATTTACAGCTGGTCTGGTGAGGTAGTCCACTTTATCAATATCGTTTTTTTCAAGGGCTTCCTTCAGCTGATCTTTTATGGATCTGTGATCAACCCTGTCTTCAAATCCTGCCATTTCAAGATGTTTATTAGTTATAACTGCAAATTGTTTCCTTGCATTTAAAAGAACCTCTTTCTTTTGCCAGATCCTATCTTTTTTAGCCCCACCTTTATTAGGGTAACGAAAATTTGCTCTTTTAAAAAAAGCATCTGGTTCTCTTTCAATTCCATCATTTTTTCTTTCAGTAAACATAAAGTGGGCGTGGGTATTTTCCTGCCCATTGTTATAGCTCTTATGGATGGCATATGTATATGCAAAATCTTTTCTAAGCATTTTATCTTTGAATTCATTCATAAGTTTAATGTTTTCATTAACTGAGAGTTCATTGGGAAGGGAAACTTCAAATTCACGGTAAGATCTTCCATTTACATTTTCAAATATATCTGCAGCCTGCCAAAATTTAACAGGGTTTTCTTTTCCCCATTGCGGCATATTTCCTGACTCCTTATATTGGAGATCTTCCTTTTTACGGCTTTTAGAGTATTTACCGGACCTTGTAATATATTCTGCATGAGGACCGCCAAATCCGGCATTTCCTACTTTATATGCCAGGTGATAGTTAGCCATAAAAAATCCTCCTTAAAAGATAACAGGGTGGGGAACCCCCACAAGCGAAGCTTTACCAAATGAAATGAAGGGAGAAATAATCAGAAATCAAAGTGATTTTTAATCTTACACGTGCGTTCAATTTTGCCAATAGGTAAAAATGAACGCGTAAGCGTGCACTCCTTCATTTTGGAGTGATTTATCTCATAAAATTATTATAGGACAATCAGGTCTAAGATGATATCC
>NZ_JBFHGC010000331.1:0-3339 GCF_041583315.1 Ilyobacter sp.
AGCAAAGTGGGTAGAAATGACCTTTGTCCCTGTGGAAGCGGAAAAAAATATAAAAAATGTTGTGGAAGAGTCTAAAAACTACTATGGAGGATAAAAAGGCATGAAAAAACTATTATTTTTACCGATATTGCTTGTAATGGTATCTTGTAGCTCTCTTTTTGCACCTAAATCTGATATTGCAGAAAAATATAATGTAGACAAGGAAGCCGTTAGAAATTGGGACAAAACTATAAGTGAAACAGTAAAGGGTGAGGCACTTATAGAGGACTGGTATGGAAATGAGGAACCTGTATTTTACCTGAGAAAATCTGGAATCATGAAAGAAAAGGAATATAAATTCCTCACATCTCTTAACAAGAAAGAGACCATTACTCAAGATGATACAGATGAATTTAACAACCTTCTGAGAAAATACAACAAAAAACTTAAAAGAGAGTTTTGGCTGAAAGATGAGAATCTGAAAGATCCTAAGGGACTTGCAGAAAAAATGGTAAAAGAAGCTAACTTGAGAATGAAGAATCCATCAAACTATATTTTAAACAATGTAGCCACAGGAAAAGAAAAAGATCTTCTATCTTCTTATGCAGGAAAGAAAGATCTCACAGAAAAAGAGTCTAAGGAGCTGAGAAAACTTCTTAACTCTTTCCTAAAGAGAGAAGAGCTTTTCGTGGCAGAAAACTGGTATAACAGAGAGATCTCTTCGAGACTCATGGAAATAGTTGAAATTTCTCAAAAAGAGAAGGTTTCCAAGCTGGAAAGAAACAACATAAACGCAAAGGCGCTTTATATTGCTTATCCAGAGTATTTTTCAGAACTTGAAAAATGGAAAGATTAATGTAGAGACCGGGCTGGAAAAGTCCGGTCTTTTCATATGCTTGGCAGGAAAAACAGATTTTATTAATGTTAATATACATGATTAAAATTGAAATTTATTCTAGGCTGAATTATAATAAAGAGACAGCTCTATATTATCGGAGGAAATTATGAAAAAGAAAAATGGAATATGCCCACTTTGTGGGGGAGAAAACGGGTGTGCTGCAGCCACAGGTTCTGATCCTTACAGCTGTTGGTGTATGACTACAAAAGTTCCAGAGGAACTTCTGGAAAGAATACCTAAGGAAATAAGAGGAGAAGCCTGTGTCTGTAAAGACTGTGTGGAAAAATATATGAAGGAAAAACAGGAGGACTGATATGGTAGATATGCATCTGCATACAACTGCTTCAGATGGTGCCCTGTCCCCAACAGAACTGGTGGAAAAGGCTTATAAAAAAGGGATCAAGGTATTATCTATAACTGATCATGACACTATAGATGGTCTGGCAGAGGGTAAAAAAAGAGCCCGTGAGCTCGGAATTGAGTTTATAAACGGAATCGAAATTTCTTGTGACTGGCTAGGGAAAGAGGTGCATATTCTGGGGTATTTTATAAATTGTGATGATGAAAAATTCCAAGGGGAGATCAAGGCACTGAGAGATATAAGGGAAAAGAGAAATGAAAAAATGTTGGAAAAACTCAAGAAAAACGGGATATATATAACTATGGAGGAACTTCAGGAAGAGGCTAAAGGGGATATACTTGGCAGGTCTCACATGGCCAATATAATAATGAAAAAGGGTTATGCCTACTCAAAAAAGGAAGCCTTTGCAAGATATCTGGGTCAGTACGGGATAGCTTATGTTCCTAAGAGTAATCTTACTCCTGACAGGGCAGTGAAAATTATAAAAGAAAACGGAGGACTTGTGTCTTTGGCACATCCTAAACTGATAACAAGAGACAGAAACCAACTACTGAAAATAATCAATGGTCTGAAAAAAGACGGGATAGATGCCTTAGAGGCCTATCACGGTAAGTTTGAAAAAAATGATGTAAAATATTATATGGATCTTGCCAGGGAGACAGGGCTTCTCTGGACAGGAGGGTCTGATTTTCACGGCAATGAAAGAGACACAACAGGTATAGGGGACGGAGAAGTGCCTATGTATGTTTATGAAGCTCTTTTGATTCATTATGAGGGGAGAAAAATATGAAAAAAATAAAAATATATTTTGCAGGTTCCATAAGAGGCGGAAGAGAAAGCAGGGAGACATATGCTGATCTCATAGAATTTTTGAGTAATCACGGAACTGTACTAACTGAGCATGTAGGCTATAAGGATGTGGAAGAGACAGTGGAGAGCGAGAAATCAGATTTTGCCATATATGATCAGGATATAGCCTGGCTGAGAGAGTGTGACCTGGTAGTGGCAGAGGTATCACAGCCATCGCTGGGAGTGGGATATGAGATAGGTATTGCAGAATCCCTGGGTAAGAAAATAATATGTCTCTATAACGAAGAGGCGCCTAAGAGACTCTCTGCAATGCTTGCAGGGAACGAAAAAATAACAACGTGTTTTTATAACTCATTGGAACACGCCAAGAGGTGTATAGGGGAGACTTTAAAAAACCTTTAAAAATTGAAATATAAGGTTAAAAATGATAGAATAAAAACGATGATCTGGAAATAAAAAATACAGGAGGATATATATGATTCTAGTTACTGGAGCTGCTGGGTTTATAGGAAGTGCCCTTGTTTGGAAGCTCAACGAAGATGGAATAAATGATATAATTGTATCTGATAAAATGAGGACAGAAGATAAATGGTTGAACCTGAGAAAAAGAGATTATGCCGACTGGGTGGACAGAGATGAGCTCTTTGACTGGCTGTCTGTTTATGAAAATGCCCGTAAGCTGACTGCAGTAGTACATATGGGAGCCTGCTCTGCAACAACTGAACAGGACGGGGATTTTCTTATGAAGAACAATTATGAATTCTCTAAAAAACTATGGGAATTTTGTACAAATAGAAATATAAAATATATCTATGCATCTTCTGCCGCCACATACGGAATAGGAGAGCAGGGGTACAACGACGATGTATCTCCGGAAGAACTGAAAAAACTGATGCCTCTCAATAAATACGGATATTCTAAAAAACATTTTGATGACTGGGCCTTCAAGCAGGAGGAATCTCCGAAACAGTGGATAGGGCTAAAGTTTTTTAATGTATATGGACCACAGGAATATCATAAGGGAAGAATGGCCTCACTGGTATTTCATGCCCTCAATCAGTACAAGGAAAATGGTATAGTGAAACTTTTTAAATCCCACAAAGAGGGATATGAAGACGGATGGCAACTTAGGGATTTTGTATATATAAAAGATGTGGTAAATGTGATAAAGTTCTTTTTGAACAATGAAACAGAATCCGGGGTATACAACCTGGGAACTGGTAAAGCCAGAAGTTTTTACGAACTGGCACTGAATACAGTAAGGGCAAAGGAAGATAACTATGAGATAAAG
>NZ_JBFHGC010000332.1:0-3331 GCF_041583315.1 Ilyobacter sp.
GAGTGGTCATTCCTCCTACATATCTCATATAAGGTTCTAAGAATGCAGGAACATTGATGTCGAAAACAATCATGAGGACACCTACAAAAAATGATATGGTGGCAGGGGTCATGAGTTTTTTAAATCCGTCTTTGATGCTTCCGCCTCCACGAACACAATAAACACCGTAGGTCCAGAAAAATGTAGTATTGGCAAAATAAAACAGGAATATATAGGGGATGCTCTCGTCCCCAAAGAGGGCTATATTCACAGGCAAGCCTATGAATACTGTATTTGCAAAGACAAAGGAAAGCTGGTAAAGTTCCTTTCTTTTTATAAATGAACTGAAACTAGTCAGTCTGGCTACAATTATAAAAACTATGAGTATGGCAAAGGAGAGTCCTAACCACTGTGTTGATTTTATTAGCCCGGCTCTTGTAAAACGGCTTGTCAATCCTAAGATTATCAGACAAGGAAGGCAGAGGTTGAGTACGAGGTATGAAAAAAGCTTGTTACTCTGTTCCCCAAGTATGTTTTTACTTGCAAAAAAACATCCTGTACCCATGAGGAGCATTATCAACATAACACTGTTTATTATTCTATCCAAATAAATCCCTCCTAAAATCGACAATATTAGATATTATACTATAAAAATCTATTAGTGCTAATTTTTTTTAAAGAACCTATTAATTTTAGGGAGTATTCATTTTTTTCTCAGTAAAACATATCCTTGATTACTCTTTATGACCATGCTTTCAGATTTATTTTTATATTTCTGTCTATTCGTGTAATTTTTGACTAAAAAGTATCTTACTTATTTTTAAAAAATCGGATGTTTATTAAAGGGACAATTTAGATTAATTATGCATGAGGCCACAGAGTTTCTTGTGCTGCAACACATTTAATTTTGTGTCAGCATACATTGTAATTCATTAAAGAAAATTTTATTATAAAAAAGTTTGTATTCCCAAGCCTGTATTTACAACATATATGGAAAACAGCATTATTCATTCATTAAAAATATCAAAGGTGATTCTCTGATATTTTTAATTTCTTTTAAAAACATTTTTTGTGCTGCACCACATATTATTTAATGTCGTCACACATTGTAATTGGTACGAAAAAACCTTAAAATAAGTCATGAGATAAAGGTAGCGGAGGCAATGATATTCCAAGGAAGCTACTAATAGAAACAATATATAGAGGTAACTGTTTTTATAAAGGGAAAATTTATTCTCAAAGTCTATGGCCAATATTAGTTTTATAATTTTAGTTAAATGGCATGAGCCATTTGGAGGTGTCTGTAATGTGCAAAAGATGTATTGAAGAGAGATTGGTGACAAACTGTTCAGCTTGTATAGTAAAATTTAAAAAAATGGCCAAGGAGTTGTCTAAAGAGGCACTTGAGCCACAAAGACTATCAGAACAAAGCTTACAAATGGATGCTAATAAAAGGTCTGATAGAACTTCTATTGCCTCAAATACAATTAAACTTTAAATATAAATTTAATATAAAAGCACCCCTTATGCCTCTATACAATAGGCGTAGGAGGTGCTTTTTATATTTTACCCATCAATGCTAGTGGTGAATTTATCAAGATCATAATATAGAAAAACAATTAGGTGCATTCTTGGACTTTAAAGTTTATATAGTCAATTTATCTATAGAGAGTTTAAAGAATCATTAGAAGTCATTTAGATAATCTCCTTTAACATAAGGGCTATGCTATAGGCAAGCTTAGTATTTAGCTCTGACAGATCACAAGAAAGTATCTCCTGAATTTTATTTAATTTATAGGTTATCGTGTTTCGGTGATAAAAAAGTTCTGCGGCCACTCCTTTGAGACTTCCGTTATTTTTGAGGTAGGTATCTAGTACTTCTACATAATCTGTTTTATTCAATTGATCGTGTTTTACGAGGGGTTCTAGTGTCTCCTGGTAATATTCCTGTACAACCTCTTCATCTTCAAGGGAAAGGAGAAGTTTATACAAACCTAACTCACGATACATAACTATGTCGCTGTTTTTGCTGCTCTTTTGAAGTTTTAATACATCTGAAGCCCTTTTATAACTTTTTGCAATGCATTTGATATTTTTTGTGCTCTTTCCTATCCCGGAATAAATTTCTTCGTTGTCTTTCAACAAAGAGGAACACTTATCCTTTGTGATTTTAAGAATATCCCTTACTTCTTCCTCGGTGTATTCTGCAAAGACCAGGACAAATTTACCTTCCAATTCGAAAACAAAGGATTTTTTGGCTATTGAGCTTACTGTATTTTCAATAATTTTTAATATTTTAGATCTTTTATCGGTGTTCATATTTATCGGTTCCATAATGGCAAGGCAGTATGACCAATTGGCATTAAAGTCGTATCTTTCAAGCTGGGGTACGTATAATTCTTCTTGGTTTTGGAAAAAGATGGAGTTTTTGAAAGCACCGGATAATTCAGTATTAATCCTATCAGATATTGTGATATTATAGCAGAAGATCCGCATGATTTCGGCAACATGTACATGCCACGGTACTTCAAAAATAGGAAAATCATGCTCGTTGGCAAAATCTATGATCTCATCTGAAATTTCATCTATGAAAGGACCGATGTTAATTACCATACCACTACACCGGTTGTTGTAAGCGTGTTTAACCAAATCGAGCAAATCACTTTTCTTTTCTAGTCCGATACCTGTGGTAAAAGCAATCTCCTGACCGTCTAAAAAAACAGAGATTTCTATATTTTCAACCATATGTACCCATCGGACAATATTGTCTAGACCTTTTTTTCCAGCAATGAGCTTTATTTCCTGATCTTTAACTGAACTATACAATTCACTTAATTTGACTATCATCTTTTTCTCCTTGTAAATATTATTTCATATAACTTATCACACTAATTATTTATCTTCAAGAGTATACCCAGGGGAAGAATTAAAAAGATAGTAAAAATGATATCTGCTAAAGAAAAATTTATTTTTTTCTGTGAGAAGATTACTTAAATTTTATCAATGAAATTTAAGTAACCTAAAATGCTGCTTTTATTTCAAATAAAATATTGAATTTATACGAAATATGTTACTTTTCCTTGATGAAAAGTAACCAAAAATCAAGGCCTGTGAAAAATAAGCTAAATGCCTTCGGAAATCTAAGAAAAAATCGAAACTCGCTTCGCTCAAACATCGATTTTTTCTAAAGATTTCTCTCAGTCATTCTTAACGCTTATTTTATCAATGGCCGAAAGATTAAAAACCTTTTTAGCACAATAAATTAAAGAATAATTATTCGCATGCTTTTTATTTAGGCTGATATTCTTTTTTCTGCCTTTGAATTTTCAAGTCGCAGGGCTTATACAGGAAA
>NZ_JBFHGC010000333.1:0-3331 GCF_041583315.1 Ilyobacter sp.
ATACTACTATAAAACAAGGGAACTGGAACTGACCAGACAGATAATGAAAAGAATATCCAACGAAAAGGGTCAGATCATGGAATTCCCAGAGAACAGTGACCAGGAGCAGAGTGAACTGGTGCTTAATCTCATAGAGATTATGAATATCTCCTATGTGCTCTTTGATAAAGATCTTCATGTGGGATTCACAAACCAGTATTTCCAGGAGCAGCATAATTTTTTACCGGAAAAAATCGACAGGGAGTTTTTTGAAAAGCTGGGAATAAAAGATATAGACATGGAAAGATTCCAGGAAGACGCAGCAGGAATATTTGAAAACAAAAGATCAAAGATGATAAAACTCACAGGGGAAGATTCCCATAAAATAATAATTGTCAAAATCATACTGGTAGTAGACGGAGAAAGAAGAGAAAAAGGGCTCATATTTATAGGGGGAAGGAATTAGACATGTCTAGAACAATACTCATAGTCGATGACGATCCCACCATCTGCAGTGAGCTGCAGAAAGAGCTGAAAAGAAACTTTTTTCCCACTCATGTGGCGGGAAACTCAAAGGACGCACTGGAAATACTGAATAAAAATAAAATTGATATTATACTCCTGGATATATTCATGCCTGATATTGACGGCCTGGATATGCTAGAGAAGGTCAAGGCAAAGTGGCCTGCCATCGAGGTAATAATAATAACGGGATACAGCTCCCAGGATGTGGCCATAAAGGCTCTGAGAAGGGGAGCCATAGATTATCTGGAAAAGCCCATCAACTATGAGGAGCTCAATACCTCTATAGGCCGGGCAATGGAAAAAATAACAGAGAATGCCGACCTGACTTACAGACACTCTATACTCCTGGTGGATGACGACAAGGATGCCACTAAAAAACTGTCCAGAATACTTTCTAAAGAGGGATATGAGGTCTTTACTGCCAATGACGGAAAAGAGGGACTGGGGATAATAAACCAAAATAAGATAGATATACTCATAGCTGACATAGAGATGCCCATTATGGGCGGGATAGAGCTTTTGCAGAAGGTAAAAAAATTCCAGAAGGATATAGAGGTAATCATGATGACAGGTTTCGGAGATGAAAATCTGGCTATAGAGGCTCTGAGAACCGGAGCCATAAACTACCTTCGTAAACCCATCGACCTGGATGAACTCCTCATTGCCATAGAACAGGCAGTGGAGAGGATACTTCTCTATAGAAATCAGCTGTACCGTGACAGGGAGCTGAAAATAAACTCTCAGATAGTGTCAAAGATAAACGAGGAGCTAGAGAGAAGAATAGAGGAGAGGACACTGGAGATAACCCAGGTCCAGAGTCAGCTGTTTCAGACTTCCAAGCTGGCCACTCTGGGGGAGATGGCGGCAGGTCTGGCCCATGAGCTCAATCAGCCCCTTGCAGGACTATCACTCTGTACTACAAATATGAAAAAACTAAAGCAGAGGGACCTTCTGACAGACATGGAAATAGATGAGACTATAGAGAATATAGAGGGTCTCATAAAGAGAATGTCCAAAATTATTGTGCATATAAGAACCTTTGCCAGACAGGATCTGCAGAAGTTTAAGAGCATAGATATAAATGATAGTGCGGAAAATGCACTGAATCTCATGGAGGAACAGCTGAGACTCAATAATATCCAGATCAAAAGAAACTTTAACTCATATATTCCCCAGATAAACGGGGAGCCATATCAGATAGAGCAGATCGTAATAAATGCCCTGTCAAATGCCAAAGATGCCCTGAATCAAAGGGAAGGGACAGGAGCAGATGATCCTGCAGTATGGAAGAAGAGTATAGAGATAAAGACATCTCTGGTAAATGAGTGGGCCTGCATAGATATTATCGATAACGGGATAGGAATGTCCAAGGCTGTAAAAGAAAAAATATTTGAACCATTTTACACTACAAAGGAAGTAGGGAAAGCAACTGGTTTGGGGCTGTCAATTAGCTATGGCATCATAGAGAGTCATAAGGGAAGGATAGACGTTTCTACTGAAGAGGGTAGAGGGACCACAATGTCTATAAAATTACCTGTAATAATGAAAGGTGAAGAATATGAAGAATCAAATTCTCATAATTGACGACGAAAAAATGATCAGAGAGGGTCTTAAGAAACTCCTGATTCTGGATGATTATGAGGTTTTTCTGGGAGAGGACGGGATTCACGGTCTGGAAGTGCTGGAAAAAGAGAAAAATAATATCCAGGTAGTGATATTGGATGTAAAAATGCCCAGAATGGACGGAATGGAAGTTCTGCAGATAATAAAAAAGAACTATCCTGAGATAGAGGTCATAATAAGCACGGGACACGGGGCCATAGAGACTGCCATTCAGGCTCTGAGGTTTGGAGCTTTTGACTATACAAATAAACCCATTGAATATGATGAACTTGCCCTGATAATCATGAGAGCTCTGGATAAGCAGAAGGTGGTAAGGGAAAAAATTGAGGCTGAAGAGGCTCTGAGACTGAGTGAAGAAAAATACCGTACAGTTGTGGAGCAGGCAAATGACGGGATAGGGATTATAAGCCGGGGGATATTTCAGTATGCAAGTCCTCCCCTGGGGAAGATACTAGGTTGTACAGTTTCTGAGTTAGAGGGAGATCTGATTGCAAACATAATTTCGCCGGATAATATCTCTTTGTTTGAGGACTATATGGACAGTGGACTCACAGGGAAGGCGGAAATAGTATTTCTCAATAAAAATAAAGAGAAAATATATGTGGAACTGAGCTCGGGGAGTATCAGGTATAGAGGGCAAGAAGCTTATTTAGTAATGTTCCGAGATGTCACAGAGAGGAAACAGTCAGAGGAAAAAATAAGATATCTGAGCTTCCACGACAGTCTCACAGGTCTGTATAACAGGGCTTATTTTGAAGAGGAAATGAAAAGACTGGATACCAGAAGGCAGCTTCCCATCAGTATCATTGTGGGAGATGTAAACGGACTGAAGCTTTCCAATGATGCTTTTGGGCACCATACTGGAGACGAACTGCTAAAGGTAGCGGCGGAGTGTATAAAGAAATCCTGTCGCAAAGAGGATATCATCTCTCGGTGGGGTGGCGATGAGTTTTTAATTTTACTCCCCACAGTGACAGAAGCTGATGCCCAGAGAGTGTGTAACAGAATAATGAATGAGTGTGAAAATTATGATGAGCTGCCTTTTAAAATAAGTATCTCATTAGGTGACGCTACAAAGGTAGATGAATCACAGGATCTCGGGGAGATTCTCAAGGCTGCAGAAGATAAGATGTATAAAAACAAACTGATGTCTGGTAAAAGTATACGTAACTCTATAATAACCTCTCTGAAAACTACTCTCTAT
>NZ_JBFHGC010000334.1:0-3310 GCF_041583315.1 Ilyobacter sp.
CCTCCGATTCCAGGAGATTACCCTATCTTATCAGCTAAGAATACAATCCTTACTCCACATGTTGCTTTTGCATCAGACGAGTCTATGGAAACAAGAGCGGAGATCACATTTGACAACGTAGTCAAGTATGTAGAAGGAACTCCTGTAAACGTTGTAAAATTATAATTTCAACATAATAGAAGGAGGTATTAAATGCAAGATTCAGTAGCAGTAGAGATTGAAAAAAAAGAAGGATTTAAAGTATTTGGAATGCCTGTACCATTATTTTTGTTTCCTTTAGTAGTGGTATTATTTGCACATTTTACTGATTCCATACCGACAGGAATAGTTGGTGGGTTTTGCTTCATGTATGTATTTGGAATCGTATTTGGAGAGATTGGAGACAGACTTCCGTTTTTTAAGGAATATATTGGTGGAGCTCCGGTTCTTATATTCCTTGCGGCAGCATTCTTTGTTTATCAGGGGTGGTTTACAGAGAGAGAAATTGAAACTGTAACTAATATCATGAAGAAGACAAAATTTATCAACTTCTTTATAGTAGTTTTAATAACAGGTTCTATTCTTTCTGTAAACAGAAAATTGCTTATCAGGTCTTTTGTAGGATATATACCTGCAATCCTAGCAGGTGTAGTTGGAGCATCAATCATGGGTGTTTTAGGAGGATTTATATTTGGGATCAGTCCTAAAGAAATAATGATGCTTTATGTACTTCCTACAATGGGAGGAGGAAACGGAGCAGGGGCTATACCAATGTCTGAAATATATGAGGCAGCCACTGGAAATCCAAAGGAAGCTTATTATTCCTATGCAATCGCAGTACTGACAATAGCAAACATTTGGGCCATTGTGGTAGCTGCACTACTGAACAAATTAGGTTTAAAAAGGCCGGAATTGAGTGGAGAAGGTGAGCTGGTAAGAACTGGTAAAATAGAGATAGAGGAAGATGAAGTTGTAGAAATTACTCACAGAGATATGGCAGCAGGACTTATAATAGGTCTGGCATCATATACATTGGGCTATGTACTTTATAAAAAGGTCTATGGCGGGGTACACTACTATGCCTATATGGTAATAATCATAGCTGCGTTTAACGCTCTAAATCTTGTACCGACTGCTATGAAACAGGGAGCAAAAAAATTACAAGGCTTTATATCTAAGCAGTTTTTATGGGTATTAATGGTAGGAGTAGGAGTGGCTTATACAGACCTTGGGGAAATAATGGCAGCGATCACTCCAGGAAACGTTATAATCGCATTGATGATCGTAATAGGAGCTACTATTGGATCAGGACTTATGGGACATCTGGTAGGCTTCCATGCGATAGAGTCTGCTATAACAGCAGGGCTTTGCATGGCCAACAGAGGAGGTTCCGGAGATATAGAGGTACTGGGGGCTTCAAAGAGAATGGAGCTGATCTCTTATGCTCAGATTTCATCTAGATTAGGTGGAGGAATAATTCTCATAATAGCAAGTATAGTATTTAAAATGCTTGCATAAAGGCGAGTAAAATTTTCAGTAAGTATAGATTGATGGAATGGGTTATTGGAAAAAGCCAATAACCCACTTCTTATATATAGAAGTATAAATCTATAAAATAGCCACCTGAGGAGGAAGAAATTGGATATATTTTCTATAAAAACGTATAAAGATGTCCTGTGGGATTCTTATATAGAAATATTTTTAGTTAAATTCATTAAAATAAATATAGAAACTATTTAATTGGAGAGGTGACAAATTGGATAAATTATTGATGAAAAAATATGAAGATGCCATATGGATAGGAAAAAGTCTTTTTGAAAGAGGGAGGGCAACAGGGTCTTCTGCTAATATGAGTTTTATTCATGAAGAAAATATATATATAACAGGAACCGGTACTTGTTTTGGAAGACTGAAGGTGGAAGATTTCTCTATAATTGACCTCACCGGGAAACATATAGGCGGAGCTAATCCAAGCAAGGAACTGCCACTTCATCAACTGCTGTACAGAAAGGATCAAAATATAAAAGCTGTTTTACATACTCATAGTTTCTACTCTACTATTTGGTCTTGTCTGGATCATGAAAATAAAGAAGATGTAATCCCGGAATATACCCCTTATCTGAGAATGAAACTTGGAAAAGTGGGCTTAATCCCATATTTTAAACCCGGGACAGAGGATTTATTTGAGGCATTTAGAAAGAATATGGGAGAAAATAACGGGTACCTTCTAAAAAATCATGGAGTTATACTGGGGCAGAAAGATCTCATGAGTTCCTTTTATACACTGGAAGAATTGGAAGACAGTGCTCAGATAGCTTGGGGACTAAGAGGTCTATGCCAGCCGGTAATATCTGAGATGAAGTAGATATTTATAAATAAGGAGTTTTTTTTATGATGTTAGAATTTTGTACTATTTTTGGATTTCTTTATGCAGGAAATCTGGTGAGTAATCTTTTATCAGTACCTGTTCCAGGAACGGTAGTCGGAATGATTTTTTTGTTTTTTAGCCTTCATCTTAAATTGTTAAAGTTGGAATCAATAGAGAGAGCGGCAAATATTCTTCTTATGAATATGGCTATTTTATTTATACCTCCAGGGGTAAGTCTTATAAAATCTTTGAGACTTTTAGAGGGAAGCTGGATAAAAATAATATTTATAATGATAGTAACCACTATTATAACTATAGTGGTTACCGGGAAATTTATACAATATTTAATAGGGAGGCTGGAAAATGGAAAACCTGTTAAATAATCCACTTTTTGGAGTGATTTTAAGTTTGGGAGCTTTTGAAATTGGAAAATTTATATACAGTAAAACAAGGTTTGCAATATTTAATCCCCTGCTTATGGCAATAAGTCTAATTATATTGTTGCTTTTGAATTTTAATATTCCTTTCGAATCGTACAACGAAGGGGGCAAAATAATAGTATTTTTTTTAGGGCCTGCTACAGTGGTTTTGGCAGTTCCTCTTTATAAGCAATCGGAACTTTTTAAAAAGCATTTTTTCCCTATTTTTTTGGGGATAGTAGTGGGAGCTTTAACAGCTATGACATCTGTAGTGGTAATGGGAAAGATGGTAGGTCTCGATATAATGTTAATTCGCTCCTTTATACCTAAATCAATAACTACCCCCATAGGAATAGAGGTAAGTAAAGCATTGGGGGGAGAGCCTTCTATCACAATAATGGGGATATTAATAACAGGGATAACAGGCTATATTGTATCTCCTATGATCTGCAAATTATTCAAAATAAATAATTTTATTGCAAAGGGAGTTGGTATAGGGGTAGCAAGTCATGCCATAGGAACAACAAAAGCTCTTGAAATGGGA
>NZ_JBFHGC010000335.1:0-3296 GCF_041583315.1 Ilyobacter sp.
ATTCCCTCAGAAATATTATCCTCCCATCCCAAACCATGATGGTAGGAATGGATCACAAGAATGTTTCTGTCATTCAACGAATAGGACGCTGAAAAGCAAAATAAAAAAAGAAATAGATATATAATTTTTTTCATGGAATTTCTCCTGATTTCATTTTTAATATCCAGATGTTTCCATAGCAATTTTATTTTTGTTTTCATTACAATCCCATATTTTTTATAAAGACTGTGTTTTAGAAATTATACCACCTAAATTTACAAAAAAAAAGGTGCCTAAAAAATACCATAAAAAAGGCCCGGTGATTTTAGAAAAACATTTTTCTAAATAAAAAATAAAGACTGCCTCAAAAAAGAAAGCAGTCTTTAAATATATATAAATTTCAAATCCTAAACTCTGGATTTACTCAACTTTTCATGTATAGATATTGCAGCTTTTTTACCTGCTCCCATAGCCAGTATTACCGTGGCTGCACCTGTTACCACGTCTCCCCCTGCATACACACTCTCTTTGGTTGTTTCCATTGTGTTTTCCTCTACGATTATACCGCCCCATTTATGAGTTTCCAGTCCATCTGTAGTCTGTCTTATAAGGGGGTTCGGAGATTGCCCTATGGCGATCACCACTCTGTCTACGTCTAGCAGAAATGAGCTCCCCTCTATAGGCACAGGTCTTCTTCTCCCGCTCTCATCAGGCTCTGAGAGCTCCATCTCGATACATTCTAGCTTACTTACCCAGCCCTTGTCTTCTTTTATTCCTACAGGGTTTGACAGAAGCTTGAAGATCACTCCCTCTTCCTTTGCATGATGTACCTCTTCTAGTCTAGCAGGAAGCTCTTCCTCCCCTCTTCTGTACACAATATATACCTCTTTTGCCCCTAGCCTCACAGCTGTCCTGGCGGCGTCCATGGCCACGTTTCCTCCGCCGATCACCGCTATCTTCTCTCCTACACTGACAGGTGTGGGACTTTTTTCATCATAGGCCTTCATTAAGTTTACTCTTGTAAGAAACTCATTTGCAGAATAAACTCCGTTTAGATTTTCACCTTCGATCCCCATGAAGTTTGGAAGTCCAGCACCGCTTCCTATAAATACAGATTTATACCCCTCTTCCATGAGTTCGTCTACAGTTACAGATCTTCCGATTATCACATTTTTTTCTATTTTAACCCCTTGCTCCATTACATTTTCAATCTCTTTTTTTACTATCTCTTTTGGCAGTCTGAATTCAGGTATTCCGTACATGAGGACTCCCCCGGCAGTATGAAGTGCCTCAAATATTGTCACATCATATCCGTACTTCGTGAGTTCCCCTGCACATGCCAGTCCTGCCGGTCCTGCTCCTGCCACAGCTACTTTTATATTATTGCTTACTGCTTTCTCTCTTGTGACCTTTCCATTTTCAATAAACCAGTCTGCCACAAACCTTTCCAGTCTTCCTATCCCTACAGGATCTCCCTTCATAGCTCTCACACACTTTGATTCACACTGCTTTTCCTGAGGACACACTCTCCCGCACACTGCAGGAAGAGAGTTCTGCTCTGCCAGAATTTCATAGGCTTCTGCAAAGTTACCTTCTGCCACTTTACCTATAAACTGAGGTATATGAACATTTACAGGACATCCCCCTACACATGCCGGTGTTTTGCACTGTATGCATCTCTTAGCTTCATTTATAGCTTCTTCCTCGGAATATCCCAGAGAAACCTCTTTGAAGTTTGCTTTTCTTTCCAATGGGTCCTGCTCAGGTATTCTTGTCTTCTGAAGACTCATATTAAATTTTGCCATCTCTATCCCCCTATAATCCTATTCTGCATCTGTGTTCTGTCTCTTCTACATGGTACATGGTCTGCCTTCTCATGAGCTCCTCAAAATCCACCAAAAATCCGTCAAAATCAGGTCCGTCTACACAGGCAAATTTAGTCTCTTTTCCGATTGTCACCCTGCATCCTCCGCACATTCCTGTCCCGTCTATCATTATGGGATTTAAAGATACAGAAGTTGGAATATTCAGCTCTTTTGTGTACTCCACCACTGATTTCATCATTACCAGAGGCCCTATGGCAATTATTTCATCATATTTTTCACCTTTGGCAATGAGGTCTTTCAATACATCTGTGACAAACCCTTTTTTCCCTTTACTTCCGTCATTGGTGGCGAAATACATATTTTGTGCTACCTCACCAAACTCATCCTGGAGTATCATAAGCTCTTCTGTCCTGCTGCCTATGATGACATCACATTGAGTTCCTGACTCTGCTAATTTTTTAATCTGAGGATAGAGAGGTGCTGCTCCTACACCGCCCCCTATACCCAGGACTCTTTTCACATTTTTCATATGAGCAGGCTGTCCCATAGGCCCTGCTATACCGCTTATAGATTCCCCCTCCTGCTTCTGGCTGAGAAGTTTTGTAGTATATCCCACTATTTGGTATATTATGGTCACGCTATTCTCTGATCTGTCATAGTCAGCTATTGTAAGAGGTATCCTTTCTCCTCCCTCTTCCACCATTACTATTACAAACTGCCCCGGCTCACATTTTCTCGCCACATATGGAGCCTCTATAACCATTTTTTCTATATCCTGGCTCAGTATCTCTTTTTTTAAAATTTTATACATTTTTCACCCTTCTTTAAAAATTTTATTTTATACAATGTTTTTTAAGCTTAAAAGAATAATATTCAATTTTAAAAAGGCGTGATAAATTTCATCCAGAAATTTAACACACCTTTGAAATCATCAATTAAATAGTCGAAGCCGTAACTCCGTAATATGCAGCTTTATAGATCTCTTTTACATCTTCTACAGATGACTGTCTTGGGTTGGTGAGGGTACATGGATCTTCAAAGGCATTTTTACTCATTCTGTCTAAGACCTCATTGAATTTTGCCTCACTCATGTCCACTTCATTTATCTCTCTCAAGCTAGTGGGAATCCCTACTTTTTTATTCAGTTCTTTTAGACTCGCAACCAGGTCAGATTTCCCCATACTTTTTTCAAGCTGAGAGAATTTGTCTGTTGCTTTTTTATTGTACTCTACAATATAAGGCAGAAGTACTGCATTGGCAAGTCCGTGAGTTATACCCATTTCTCCACCTATCTTGTGAGCCAGACTGTGTACCAGCCCCAGTGAAGAGTTTGTAAATGCCATACCTGCAAGAGTAGATGCATTGTGCATATGATTTCTTGCTTCCATATGATCAGCTTTTTCATAAGCTAAAGGCAGATTATCATAAACAAGTTTTATGGACTCCATAGCCATAGGGTCAGTATAACTCGTAGCATTAGTAGAAACAAAG
>NZ_JBFHGC010000336.1:0-3285 GCF_041583315.1 Ilyobacter sp.
ACAAAAGATGAGAAGGGTGCAGCAGACATCGATATGGAAAAATGTGTTGCCTGTGGTGCCTGCCATGTAGCTTGTCCTTTTGGAGCTATCGAATCTCCAACTCAGATTTTAGACGTGGTACATGCTATAAAAAATAAAGAAGATGTTGTTGCAATCTATGCCCCGGCGATAGTATCCCAATTTGGACATGCTATTTCTCCCGGAAAAATAAAAAGTTTATTTAAAAAACTTGGTTTTTCAGATGCTATTGAAGTGGCTGTGGGAGCCGATATGGTTGCAGAAGAAGAAGCAGAGATAATGAAAGAAAATCCCGGAAAAATGACCACCTCATGTTGTCCTGCTTTTTACAGCTACATAAAGAAGCATCAGCCTGAAATGGAAAAATATATTTCTCATGCTCCGTCCCCTATGGCTGCCTTGGCAGAACATCTGAAAGAGAAGTATCCAGGTAAAAAAATAGCGTTTATAGGACCATGTATTGCTAAAAAAATGGAAGCTGACAAATACAACTTTTTAAAAGATAAAAAAATCGTAGATTACGTACTTACATTTACAGACATCGCTTCATGGATAGATGCCAGAGATATAGATATGCCGAACCTTCCTGAAGAAGAGGTTTTAGGAACTTCTTGCGGATGGGGATTTGCTCATACCGGTGGAGTTGCAAATGCAGTAGCCAGGAGGTTAGAAAAAGAAGTGACTGTAATCCACATGAATGGATTGGCAGAAGGAAAGGAAAGCTTTGCAGCTTTTGAAAAAGCAGGAGACGACACACTTCTTGAAGGAATGGGATGTCGTGGTGGCTGTATTGCAGGACCTTCCATTTTGCAGAACCCAAAGGTCGCAAGAGTGATGCTCATGAAAGTTGGATCTAAAAAATAATATTTTTGATGAAAAATAAATAATCACCATCAAAAAAGTCCCGTTTAAAAAGCGGGACTTTCTTATATCTCAAATATTACAAGACCTCTTACTTCTCTCAGGAGAGACTCTGTTTCATCTTTTACCAGAATTCTGTAGGTTACCTTGTCCATAAATTCTTTTTCAAGGATTTTTCCACCTGTAGAGTTTATAATCCCGTCTACCTCATTTACCTTGTCATAGGAAAAATCGGCTACATATTTCTTTAAGTGGACATATTCCTCTATACCCGCTTCCTGGACAGCTAGCTTAGAAGCCTTGGCATAGTTCCTCACCAGTCCTCCTGCACCAAGCTTTATCCCGCCAAAATATCTGGTCACAACCACTACAAGATTATTTACATCCAAAAGATTCATAATCTCCCCTATGGGCTTTCCTGCAGTCCCTCCTGGCTCACCGTCATCATCTACCTTGTAATATTCCTGTCCGTTCTCTGTGACCTTGTAAGCACTGCAGTTATGAGTAGCATCAGGATGCTTTCTTTTTATCATCTGTATAAAATTCTCAGCCTCCTCTTTCGAGGCAATAGGCTTTATATAACCGATAAATTTTGATTTTTTTTCTTCAAATTCTATATGGCATTCTCTTTCAACTGTTTGCATTTTTCAGCCTCCCTTTAGACGGAAGCTGGAGATTGAATATTATTGCCATAATTCTTATTATAAAAATTGAAGACATTACAGTGTTTATCATAAGAGCTTCTGACAGTCCCCATTTCATCCCAGCCCAGTATACTCCACCACCTACGAGGCAAAGAAATGCATACACGTCCTCCTTTAGTATAAAAGGTATCTCATTTACAAACATATCCCTCAGGACTCCTCCCCCTACACCTGTGAGGGTAGCCGTAATGGAAACCCCCAAAAGTCCAAGGTTGTTAGCCAGTCCTTTTTGGGCTCCTATAACTGTAAAGACAGCGAGTCCTGCAGCATCTGAAATTTTTATTATACGGGAAAGTTTCCATTCAAGTTTATCGTGGTAGATTATATAGGTTAGTATCGCTGTAAAAACAGCTAAATATGCATCTCTTTCGTGGATTATAGAATCCGGCACCTGATTAAGTATCACGTCCCTTATTATCCCTCCGCCCACTGCTGTTATAACTCCTAGTATGACTATACCCAGTATATCAAGTTTATGTTTTTCACCTTTCAGAGCTCCAGAGACAGAAAATGCCACTACTCCTACAATATTCAGTACTTCTATAATCATGACTTCTCCTTAATTAATATATGCATTCAGTATCCTAAGAGCCAGCTGATAAAAAGGGTTAATTATCTCCCCTAAAAATCCAAACCATGCCAGAGCTATTATTATATAAAAACCATAAGATTCCATGCTGTAAAAAATCTCTTTTACTCTCTGTCCACCCAGACTGGAGACAACTTTTGACCCGTCAAGAGGAGGTATAGGAATCAGATTAAATATACCCAGGATCAGATTTATTCTTATGAGATAATAGACTGCGTTGATAAATCCTCTCTGGTACAGATATAACCCCATGAACTTAATCATAGTGGCCCCTATAAAAGCCAGCATGAAGTTAGTAAGGACTCCTGCCACAGACACCTGAAAAACTCCCCATTTCCTGTCTCTGAGATTTCTGAAATTTACAGGTACAGGTTTTGCCCAGCCTATTACAAAGGTCGCCCCTGTTGCAATTAGAAACACCGGAAGCAGAGTCCCCAGAGGATCTAAATGTTTGATGGGATTAAGAGTCAGCCTGCCTGCACTCTTTGCCGTCGGGTCTCCGTTGAGATATGCTACCAGTCCGTGGGCTATCTCATGAAGCATAACAGAAAGAATAAGTATTCCTATCATGACCCCGGTGAAGGGCTGAATAACTAATTTTTTCAGCATAGTTAAAATTAAAAGCCCTCCCAGAATACCATATATCACTTTTGTGGAAGTCGGAGCATTGGAATTTAGATATTTAAACTCTTTTATAAAATTCTTCATTGTATCACCTCTATTATGTATAAATTATCATATCTGGATATTTTTTTCAATTCTTTCTACCTCCACTATTTTTCCCCTGTTGTTCCTGAATGTCCTCTCTTTAATCTTTACCTCATCTCCATCATCAAGTCTTATCTCTTTAGATACATTAAAAATATGCCGGAATCTTTTTTCTGTCTCATCAGACGTTACGAGCACCTCTATACTTTCCACGCCGTTGTCTCTCAGAAATAAAATATCCCTCTCTGTCATCTTCCTTCCGGAAACTAAAAATCCCGGGTCCTCTTTATAATATATCATCCCTTTATAATCCAAAATCTCCGGGGATGACGGACCATTTATAAAAATCATAGCAAGACATGGTACCACTGCCAACCCCTTCCACCGGTTTTTAAGAAATATCAG
>NZ_JBFHGC010000337.1:0-3278 GCF_041583315.1 Ilyobacter sp.
ATTACCAAATTTTACTCTTTTTAAGTAAGAAACTTTATTTTTTATGGCCCCTACCATTTTTTTTACCTGATGGTATTTTCCCTCTTGAATAGTAAGGAATATTTTATTCTGTTCTAAATAATGAACTTTTGCAGGAAGACATATATGCGTTCCTATATCAATACCATTTTCCAGATTTTTAATATCTTCCACTGAGATGGGTCTGTCGAGCTCCACATAATATTTTTTTAATATTTTTTTGTCAGGGTGGGTCATTTTATAATTTGTATCCCCGTCATTTGTAAAAAGGAGAAGTCCTTCTGTATCTTTGTCCAATCTCCCTACGGGGAATAGATCTTTTATATCTAACCAATCTGGTAAAAGTTCCATGACAGTCGGATGTCGATCATCCTTTACAGCAGTAATATAACCTTTGGTTTTATATAGAATGTAATACCTCAGAGTTTTGAATTCAAGGTGTCTGTCGTCGAGGGTGATATTATCACTATCTTCTTCGATCCAAAGTCCGAAATTTAAAGTGACTACGCCATTTATTTTAACCCTTCCCTCTCCGACTATTTTTTTGATATCTTTTCTGCTCCCTACACCGCAGTTGACTAAAAATTTTTCTAATCTCAAGTTATCTCCCCTATACCGTTTTATAAAAAAATTAAATAAAAAAAAATAAAGTGACGTGCTTAAATCACACACCACCTTTAAAATACAATAATAATTAAAAAATTATATTACTTTTATCACATTAATAGAAAAACTTGAAACTTTGAACATCGTAAAAATAGTTACAAGTATTAAAAGGTGAAAAAAATGACCGCTATTAGTAAATCCCTTAAAATTTATAGAAATTAAAACTCTCTTTTTATTATTTAAACTATCAAAAATTATATCATAAAAGATTTTTTTTTACAATACATGTAGGAAAGTCAGCTACTGTAGAGAAGTTACAAGAATATCTACCTGGAAAAACTATAGTTGAAATTCATAAGAATATAAAAGAATTTACTGGTATGAAAAAAGTGGCCCTTGATGGAATACCATTGGAGATTTGTCAGAGTATAGAGGTCACAATAGGACCTCTATTTTTATATGCAGATTCCATATAAATTACGCGTGCGTAAAATACAGGTGAGCATACATATTCTTGAAAAAATGGATAAATATTTAATGGCTCAAAGACCCTTATTAGAAGCTTAAATTAGAGCCTGTGAAATATTGGTTCCATTTTATTAAAGGTACAGAAATATTCAAATCCGAGTTCTTTCAACTCTCTCTTTACATCTAAGATCTTATAACCAAGGTGATCTTCCTCATGTGAATCTGATCCGATAGTTATTATCTTGCCACCTAGCTCTTTATATAGTTTTATTATCTCTATGGATGGCGTTAGATCTGAAAGTGCATATCTAAAACTCGAAGTATTTATTTCAATACCTTTAGAGTCTTTTATAACCTGTTTAAGTATTTCAGTAACAATATCTTTTACAGCTTCAAATGGATAGATACCAACCTTATCATACCTTTTTATCATATCCAAATGACCAAGCACACTGTAATCTTTATATTCTTTTATTACATTCAGTATTTCTTGATAGTAAGCTCTGTTATATTCCGCTTGAGTTTTACCTTCTTGAAATCGATAATTATAAAACTCTTTGTCTTCTATCTGATGACATGACAAAATAACAAAATCAAAATCGTATCTGTCAAAATCAACTTTAAAGCAATCAATAGTATTTACCTGCATACCAAATTCTATACCCAGTTTAATATTGATCTTATCTTTATAAAGACGCTTACATCTATTATATTCTAAAATATACTCACTATAGTTGCAATTATTTTTCATCATTTCAATTTCTGATTTAGTTTTTGGATAATAGGATCTCATCTTGGATGGATTAGAATTTATATCTACCTTTACTCCATAATCGACGTGTTCGGTAAAACATATTTCATTCATACCAAGATCAATTGCTCTTTTTATAATATCCTCCATAGGATATGTGGAATCATCACTGTAACTTGAATGCACGTGGTAATCTGAATACATATCTCTCCCCCTAAGCCACAAGCTCTAGTCTATTTTCTTTGTAATCTATATCTCCAGCTCATAAAAAAAATCTAGATTTATCAATGGTATGTCTTGAATTACTCTTCTACCAATCAGATATTAGCAATTAAATAAAACACAGGCTCTATAATAAATATTCTGATAACCTGCTATTTTTGTCAAGAATTAGAATTTAGGAAAGATCACAAAATTTATTATATTCTCACTTTCTTAATTATCTTAGCTGGATTACCTCCAATAACTACATTATCTGGAAAAGGTTTAGTTACAACAGCTCCGGCAGCGACAACAACATTATCTCCAAGAGTTACCCCTGGAAGAATAATAGCTCCCCCACCGATCCATACTTTATTACCTATAACAACCTTTTTCCCAAACTCTAGCCCGCTGCATCTTTCATTGGGATTAAGTGGATGACTTGCTGTATATATTTGCACATTTGGAGCAATCATGACATCATCACCAAAAATAACAGGTGCAACATCTAAAATTATCAGGTTATGATTTGAATAAAAGTTTTTACCAAATGCAATATTATATCCGTAGTCACACCAAAAATTAGGTTCTATATGTGGTTTCACATCCGTTTTAAATAATTCAGCAAGTATTTCATCTCTTATCTCTTTTTCTCCATACACTTCAATATTAAATTTTCTACATAATTTTTTAGCTTTCATCCGATCTTTTACTAACTCTATATGAGATGGATCATACAGCACCTCATTTATCATTTTTTCTTTTTCTGTCATTTGTCTCTCCTTATCTTCGGTTTTTTCATTACATTCTAGATAGATTAAATACTAAAAATCTAGGTAACTAAACCCAGTACTCCTATATTATCTGTTTATGCTAGTTTTACTGTATCAGAAGCAGGAAAAGAAGGCTATAAAAAATGTAAAAAATATTTACACTACCATGGTAAAAGCCGGGCTTAATTGCCCGACTTTTTTTTTAGTTTTAAATAAACAAACTCGGATTTTCTACCTGAGTTTTAGGGTGATTTCTAGTTATTAATTACTTTCTACCACCAACTGTACACCACGTCCTAATAGCAGGTTGTCCTACATTGGCCGGTATGCTTCCGGAAACAGACCCGCACATTCCCTGACCGTGTGCAAGGTTGTCTCCGACCATATCTATTTTTTTCAGAACTTCAGGCCCGTTTCCGATAAGGGTAGCTCCCCTCACAGGTTCAGTTATTTTCCCATTC
>NZ_JBFHGC010000338.1:0-3278 GCF_041583315.1 Ilyobacter sp.
AGTTTCACTATTTTTGCAAGGGTAGTATCAGCTCCCACTGCAGTTGTTTTCATCTTTATACTTCCGTTTTTATTTATACTTGCCCCTACGACCCTTGATCCCGGAGATTTTTCCACAGGGATACTCTCCCCAGTGAGCATTGATTCATCTACACTGGAATTCCCCTCGGTCACTTCTCCGTCTACAGGGATACTCTCCCCGGGCTTCACTAGAAGAATATCGCCCTTCTCCACATCCTCTATATCTACCTCTACTATATCACCGTTTTTTATGAGGTTGGCCTTTTTAGGCTGAAGTCCCATGAGTTTTTTTATGGCCTCTGAGGTCCTTCCTTTACTCACATTTTCAAGATATTTTCCGAGCATTATAAGGGCCAGTATTACTACTGCAGACTCATAATAAAGTAGATGAACATATTCATTTTGACCTCTGCCTATCATGTAAGTACCGTAAAGGCTGTAAAGAACTGCAGCCCCTGTTCCCATTGCTATAAGTGAATCCATGTTAGGAGACATCTTTGCAAGAAGTTTTATCCCTGTCACATAAAAACGTTTCCCTATTATTATAACAGGTATAGACAAAAGCAACTGAGTCACGGCAAAAGCCACGGGATTATTTTCTGGGTTTATTATTCCAGGTACAGGCATCCCCATCATATGACCCATTGATATATAAAATACAGGTACTGCAAAGATCATAGCCGTAATAAATTTATTCCACTCGTTTTTAAGTTCTTTCTGTTTCTTGTCAGCATCAAAATCTTTGGCAGTTCCTTCTTTTACCGCCTTGTATCCCAGCTCATCTATAAACTTAACTATCTCGGATATCTTCAATTCATTTTTCCTATATTCCACCACAGCTTTTTCTGTGGCAAGGTTTACACTTATCTTTTCTACTCCTGGTAGTTCCCTTGTTTTCTTTTCTATTCTGGACACACAGCTTTGACAAGTCATACCCTCTATACTGAGAGTCACGCTGTTTATTTTTTCCTCATTTTCTATGGTGTAACCGGCATCCAAGACAGATATTTTTATCTCATCCAGACTCACAGAGTCTTCATCATATCTCAGCGACAGTTTTTCTGTGGCAAGATTTACATTCCCCTCTGACACTCCTTTTATTTTCCCCACAGCTTTTTCCACTCTTTTCACACAGGACTGACAGGTCATTCCACCTATTTTAAGGGTGGCTTTTTTCAATTCTGATTTCTTCTCCTCTATACCGTACCCCAGCTCAGATACAGTTTTTACTATATCCCCTGCAGTCAGATTTTTCTCATCAAAATCCACCGTTAGTATTTCCGATACTCCGTTTACAGTTGCAGAGTCAACTCCAGGTATTTTCCCTACTGATTTTTCTATCCTCGCTACACAAGCCTGACAGCTTATTCCATCTATTTTAAATTTTTTATTCATAAAAATACCCCTCTCTGTACTTTTTTAATCATTTTATGGAAAAACAGACCCGCTTTTTTATCATCTCTTATCTTCTTAAAGTATTTAATATTTATTACCTCTTCCCAAAGATGCTTCCTTTAAAAAAGTAGTCTCCACTGTACCCATAGACAACTCTTCTCATAAAAACGTAGCCAGTAATCCTTATATGCTAGCAGGTTATATCTACTTATTTTTTATACCCCCCTACCCTATTTAAAATAATATCGCTCTTTTCTTTATCTGTCAAGTAAAAAATATCCAGAATCTAATATTCACCTTCAGGACAAAGGGTTTTTATCATAAACTTTATAAGGGTTTCTTAAGCCTTCAATATTTATATTAATGTAAATTTTTTTGTTTAATTTTAGAAAAAATCACTGAATTTCTCCGAAGTTGATGTTACTTTTCCCTTGACAGAAAAGTAACAGACTTCTATATAAATACAATAAGTTATCCTCAATAAAAAAATGATGATTCAAGTAGTATTATGCTATATACTATGAATCATCATTTTTTTTATTCTTTATCACTTTTGGGCTTTTCAAATATACTTTCAATATCTTTCAGTAAAAAATAATTTAAAAAGGTTCTTATCAGTATCGTCGCTCCAAGTTTCCCTATATCTGTCCAGGTAGGAGCCAATATAGTTTTTAGTATACTGGCCCCTATTAAAAAAGAAAGTCCCAGGGAAAAAGAGTTTCCAATTTCTAAACGACTTCTTTTCATGGCACCAAAGCTATGCTTTCTGAGGAAAAAATCCTTTGAATATATTATTACAGAATTTATTACTCCCAAAAAAATTACAATTGTGGCTAAAAACTGACAAATATTTATGATTATATTGTTTATAAAACTTATAAGTTCATGCATCATTACCACCTCTATACTCAGAATAATTTCTTATCTATATATTTTAAATATCTCATTAAAATCCTCTAAAAATAAAAAAATAAGATTGTCTCGCAGGTTTCAGTGTACACCCTACCCATAACTCCCATATTGACAAAACATGTAAATAAACATAAAATATACTCAATAATAAAAATAAAATTAATAAAAAATAGTTACAAGAGGAGAAAACATGAGCTGTAATAAAGAAAATTGTACTTGTCCAAATACCGAGTGTATCCGTCACGGAAAATGTTGCGAATGCATAAATAACCACATGGAAAATGGAATTACTGTTTACTGTATGAAAGACAACGATTCTTCATACTGGGATAACCTAAAAAAATAAAATTTTTAATTAATTTATCCTTTAAAAACAAGAGAAGCCGGCAATTATGCCGGCTTCTCTTGTTTTATTATTTTTTATTTAGAATTTTCCAAATTTCAGATTCTGTAGACATTATGATTTTAGTCTTTCCGCTTCCGGAAAGTATAGTATCATATGCCGAAAGAGTTCTTGTAAATTTATAAAATTCAGGGTCACGGTTATAGGCATCAGCATATATTTTCAGTGCTGTTGCATCTCCCTCTCCCTTTATAGACTGTGCTTTTTCATAAGCTTCTGCTAGTATTACTGTTCTTTCTTTCTCTGCCTGAGATGTTATCTCAAGGGCTTTTTCCTGACCTTCTGCACGGTATTTTTTAGCCTGCTGATGTCTTTCTGCTTCCATTCTCCTATAGACATTCTCTTCATTTTCTTTAGGCAGTTCTGCTCTTTTTATTCTCACATCTACTATTTCTATTCCAAACTTTTTGGTCTTCTCCCAGCTTTCATGGGTTACAGTTTCCATTATCTCATCTCTTTTAAATGCGATAATATCCAAAAATGTATACTGTCCCAGCCTTTCTCTTATTTCCGAATAGATTATATCATCTAGTCTTGCCTGGGCACCC
>NZ_JBFHGC010000339.1:0-3266 GCF_041583315.1 Ilyobacter sp.
CCGGTATGTTAAAAGAGGCTCTTGACAGTGCCTTAAAACAAGAAAACTTTGATGACTATGAGATAATCGTCGTGGATAACGATGCAGATTCTATAAACTCTGTAAGCAAAACAGAAGATCTCATAAAAAGCTATAACGATTCTAAAATAATTTATTATAAGAACGATGAAAATCTTGGTATTTACGGTAACTGGAATAGATGTCTTGAACTGGCAAGAGGAAAATGGTATACAATGCTTCATGATGACGACCTTCTGTTAAAAGATTTTTTGAAAGAAGCAATTTCTGTTCTTGATAAAAATTCTAAAATTTCCTGCCTGAAAGTCAGACACAGAATCCTGGATCAAAGAGCCGGATCAGAAAAAAAACAAGTCAAAGAATTATTAAAAAATTCTAGAAGGAAAATTTGGAGATACAGTGAGTTGGACTTCCTGGTGGCCAACCCAATAGGTGGACCTGTAGGGATCGTTATTGATCGGGAAAAAGCTATGAAACTAGGAGGATTCAATGAGGTATACTACCCTGCCAGCGACTATGTTTTTTTTACAAAATACTGTATGGATCATGATGTGTACTATTATAACAAGGTTTTATGCCTCTACAGAGTTTCTAAAAACGAAAGCCTAAACAGCGGAACAATGATAAACTCAACAAAAATTCATTATGATATGATAAATATATTAAGAAAAAAAAATAGCTTCAGAAATTTTTTCTTCAGAGACTACTCCTTATATTTTTCTTTGAATGCTTTAAAAGAGATCAAATCCTTTTGGAAAGTAAATGTAGAAAAAGAAGAAGTTTATTTTTTAGGTGAAGATCCCAGGCTAAATCCTTTTATCGCCTTAATCTACACCTTATTTAAAAATTTATGGATTTTTAAAAGATTCATTTTTTAATTTACTTCAAAAAAATATGAAGAAGGTGTTCTATGTCATTAAAAGGTGAGCTCAAATCAGGGGTAATCATAAACTTTATAACAATTTACTCCAGTATAGCAATAAAGCTTGTTATCTGGGGGGTTTTAGCCAGGCTTTTGACTCCGGAGCAGTTTGGAATAGTAGCTGTAGTCTCTGTCTTTACTGCCTTTTTTGAACTAATGAGTAATATGGGTGTAGGGCCTGCAGTCATACAAAACAGAGATCTGACTGATGGCGACAACTCTTCAATATTCAACTTTACTTTTATTTTGGGTTTAATTTTTGCATATGGATTTTATGAATTTTCCTATGTCATTGCTAAATTTTATCAAAATGAAGAGTATATAAGAATAGGGAAGTACTTATCTGTCAGTGTTTTTTTTCATAGTCTGTCAATAGTCCCCATGTCTCTCATTAGAAAAAAAAGGGAATTTAAAAAGGCAGGGGCTATCGGTGTTAGTTCTGACCTAATCATAGGTGCCATCACCATTGCCCTTGCCTATAGAGGAATGGGATATTTTGTTCTTGTCTGGAAGGCCATATTAGGATCGCTATATATTTTCTTATTCAGCTTTTTTCTTTCTGACCTAAAATTCAAAATGCATTTTGACATAAGCCCTATAAAAAAAATTGCAGGATTCTCATTTTATCAATTTATGTTTAATTTACTAAATTATTTTTCAAAAAATTTAGATAATATTCTCATAGGTAAATACATAGGGGTAATTCCTCTGGGGTATTATGATAAAGCCTATAAACTTATGCTTTATTCAATACAAAACATGACACGGGTAATCACCCCTGTTTTGCTTCCAATTCTCTCTAATTACCAAGACAAGAAAGAACTTCTGTATCAGTCACATCTAAAGCTCAGTAAACTTTTAGCAATTATAGGTATGCCTCTCTCTATTTTTTTGTTTTTTAATGCCAATGAAATAATATTTATATTATTTGGAGATCAATGGGGAAATAGTATTCCTGTCTTCAAAATACTAGCTCTTACAGTCTGGATACAGATAATTTTATCAAGTAGCGGATCCATTTTCCAGTCAACAGGAAGAACAGATCTTCTGTTTTTAAAAGGAATTGTATCTGCAATTTTCATGATTGGAGGAATACTATACGGGGTCATAAATAAAAGTCTGATTTTAGTGGCATACGGATGGCTTGCTTCATATATTGCGACTTTTGTATTTTGCTACTGGCTTATGTTTAAAAAGATTTTCAGCAGGGAGTTGAAAGAATTTTTCATAACTCTAAAGAATCCGCTTTTGACTGCAGCTTTTGTTTTTATCCCGTTATTTCTACTCTCTACTTATGCTTCTTTTTACAATCTGTATATCAGCTTTGCCTTAAAGACACTAGGATCTGCAATTGGATTTTTTATAGGTATATATTTTACTAAAGAAAAAAAATTCTTGATAAATCTGCTACTTAAAAAATAACTTTCAAGAGGTGTTTATAAATGAAAATAAACATAATATTTTTTACAAAATCTACCCAAGGCGGGGGAGTACAGACCCTCATAAAAACAATAGAAAATGAATCATTAAAGGAGGGTATAGGGGTAAATGAACTGTACCATAAGACACCGTGGAGTGAACTTTATAAAGAGATAGAAGGTGTAAAATATATTAAATTGAGTACCTGTTTTGAAAAAAAATCTTTTAAAGCTAATTTTATTATAAATATTTATTTTTCCAGAAAAAAGTTAAACAAATTAGTCGGAAAAGAAGATAAAATAATAATCTTTAGCCCTAATTATCTTTTATACATTCCTAAAAAAATATTAAAAAATAATCAAATCATTCTTGTCCAGACTAATAAAATGGAAGTTTATTTTACTGAATATTCTAAAATTATTTTTAAAAAATTTAATAAATATATAGATCATTTTGCAATATTTACTGAATTTGACAAGAAAAAATTAGACCATATTTTCCCTGATCTCATAAATGAATTAAAAAACAAAATACGGTTTGTCCCAAGAGCCTGTACAATCGAACAGGAAAAAAACCCTAGACAATACGGTAAAAATCTAATTTCAATAGGCAGAATTATGGAAGATCAGAAAAATTTTACGGGCCTTTTAGAAATAATGAAAATCTTACCAAAAGATTACAATCTCAGCATATATGGTAATGGTCCGGAAATAGAAATAAATAAATTAAAAGAAAAGATTAAAGATTTTCATAATGTTAATTTTTATGGGCCAACTTCAGATGTGAAAAATAAATTAAGGGAAAATAATATATTTTTGATGACATCTTTTTATGAGGGCTTTGCAAACACCCTTGTAGAAGCTAGAAGTCAAGGCCTGCCAATTGTAGCATATGATACTTTTGAAGC
>NZ_JBFHGC010000340.1:0-3246 GCF_041583315.1 Ilyobacter sp.
ACAGCTACTCCTAAAGCCACTGCCTGACCAGCTGATCTGGCAAAAGTTCCCCCGGCATTATTTGAAACAGACTTTTTTAAATTTTCATATTCTTTAAGTTTCTTATGCCTCTCCTCTACTTTTTTCATAGATTTGGCCAATTCTTCTTGGCTTTGGGAATATCTTTTGGTCTCATTTTTAGCTGCTTTCATCTGCCTCATCATATCTGTAAGGGCTTTCTTTTGATTTTCTGTGGTTTCTTTTAAGTGATTCTCTGCTTTCTGAGCTTTTTTAAACTCATTTATCATGCTTTTAGAAGGTTTCTTGGTTTTTTCAATAGCCTTTCTTAGGTCATTCATTTTTTTACTAGTTCCAAAGAGCTCTCTTTGCTGCTTCTTATATTCTTCACGTCCACTTGCAAACCGTTTTTCCAGCTTTTCTTCACTAGCTTTTAGCTTTGAAATATGCCTGTTGGTGCTTTTTAGTTTTAGCATCTCATCGCTTAGTTTTTTCATTTCTTTAGAAGAGGTCTGAAAGCTTTTTGAAAGGGAGGGATCTACTGTCCCTCCTATTTTTAACATAAAATTTCTACCGCTCACGTGGTATCGCCTCCAACCAGCTGACCAATTCTTTAAGTCTCATTTTATAAAAAAAATCAGCTCCGCTATTGCTTACCTTTCCTGCTAGGAGGATAGCTTCCCTCAAGTCCTGCAATTTCTTTTTAGAATTGAGGTCTATCCCAGCAAGAAACCCTTTGTTGCTCCGGTTACTGCTGAAAAATCTCTATGATTTAGTTCTAGTATAAGTTCATATGGTAGCCTTGAAGCTTTGGCAGCTACCGCTGCTTGATAAGCAAATGAATAATTTGCATCTGGAACCGGCACATAAAATCTATCCCTGAAATTACTCTCTGCCTCACAAATATCAACTCCTGTTAAAGAACCAAAATCTAAATTGATTTCCCTGATTTCCACATCATTAAATTTTATTTTTTTAGAGAGTTTTATTTTTATAATACTTCCTACTATTGCTAACTTTTCTTCAGTCTCCTCAAGCAGTTTATTTTCTTCCATCTACAACCCCTTTCTATACGATTTATTATGCAGCTATCTGAAACATTTTTAGTAGGAACTTTCTGCCTTCTCCAGTCCATTTTCTGTCATAGACTATCTTCCCTGTATCCTAAACATTTTGCTTAATAGATACATAACCAAGATCTGAGTATTTAGAATAGAGCACCCAGGTTCCATTTGCTTTAAACTGTACCTTTCTTTCACCAAGTTCTATATTTAAAGCTATGGCACTTTTAAAACCAATTTCCTTTGCTATTTCAGTAGTTGTATACAGCTTGTTTTCATGTACCAGCATATCAATAGTTTTTTGCTTCTCAATTGCCAATAATTTCTGTTTTTCTTTCTCCTCTACTGCATCTGCATATGCTCTTAAAGCTTCAGGAAGTGACCTAGGAACATATAATTCTTTTAGTTGCTTTTCCATTTCATTAAACTTATTTATATAAGCTTTTTTAAAATCTAAATATCCCTCGTAATTGAAGACAAGCATTGTGAAGCCATCTTTTGTTAAAAGATACTCATCATATGTCTGACCATTCCCAGCCTTGTATTTACTAGGGATAAACCACTGCCCAAATGTGGACAATGATTTTTCTCTTATATCTCTGAGCACATGTTTATGTTCTTTCCCAAGCTCTTCAGCCACCACTCTGCTGGAAACTACTAAGCCATGTTCCTTATTATTTTCTATTTTTATTAAATCAGTCATTCTTCTCCATTTTTATAAGAAATTATCGTCATCAAGATAATTAACTCCATCCACGACAAATTTATTGTTAAATTTATCAATATGTAAATTTGGAACTTCATCTACAAATACTATGATACTGGCTACTTCAAACTCAGCTTCTGTATCCATAGACTTGGCAACCTCTGCCTTTCCTATATTCATACTTTTAGGAGTGACATTGGCAACCACTCTTATCTTTCTATTTTTAGATTTTTTTACAGGATGCTCTGGGTCCGCCATGTTCATGTTGCCCCTGAAAGTTAAAAGATGATTTCTTGGTGCAAGCAGTGTGGTAAATTGTTGATTTACAGCTCTCTTTTTTATCTTCAGCGTCATTGACTGAGTAAGCCCAGGTACTGGGACTTCTATTTCTCCTGCTATTCCAGAACCTGAAAGAGTATCTGTCATAAACTGGATATTAGGCAGCTCAAGATCGACTGTTCCCACTTCCTTCAATGCATCTATGTACAAACTAAAGCCCTGTAGAGACGTAGGTATTCCTCCTAGCATTAGTTACCACCTCCAAACAAGTTCTGTAAGTATTCAACATCATATTCCAGATCAGATTCTATACATTCAGCTACTCCCACAGGGGTCATGTATCTTTTGAAATAATATTTTCCATCAATCAGACTGGTTGTCGGATTATCTCCGCTATTGAATTCAATTCTTCCTCCAAGGATTACACTTTTAGTCACAAGTCCGTTATAGTAGTCGTTGTAACTGTCCACTATCTTATCCATCAACTTATTGTCAGCAGGCTTATCTACATCCAGCCAGAAAGTAAGGGTAAAATTATTGTTGTCCCAGATAAACATCCTTTTGCAGGAGATCGTATTATCTTTGACATCGGTATTTGATGGATAGCAGCCTGTCCTATTTCCCCATAACCTCCATCCATTATTGAAGTTTATAGAAGTTGCTACACCATTATCATTAAGATAATTTGCCTGCCCAAGAATAAGATCTACCTCTGTCCCGTCTTCAAGGCAAATCCCTGTGGTATTAAGTGCTTTATTTGAGGGAGATTCATATGGAATATCATTATTATCTTGATCCACTTTATACATGGAAGCAGCCACTAAGGTAGATATATGATAAATCTTGGTACCAATACAGGCCCTTGGCCAAAAGTTATACTGGGTCTCGTGAATATAGCTGTTGTCATTCTTCCACTCAGCAACTTTGGTGTAATTATCCACAGTACTGGCATCAATATCTGTTAGCACAATTCCGTTGAAAACCTCATTGATATTCCTCATAGAAGATACCAGTGACTGTGCCACTGCAGGTTTATGAGTCCATCCTGGAGCCAAACCAATATTAGGAACCCTGTTAAATTTAGTAAATACCTGTGGAATAGTTGCAAAACCTTCACTTTTAAAGGTTATCGCATCCACGCCCCCTATAATGTCGTCCTCATCCACTAGACTAGGTTTCAATTTATCAAAACTCACTTTATAG
>NZ_JBFHGC010000341.1:0-3246 GCF_041583315.1 Ilyobacter sp.
ATGATCTTTTAAGCTATCAAAGATACATCCAAAATTAAAAAGGATAATGGATTTTTCAGATAAAGAGAAATAATTAATCTCAGATTTAATAAGGTTTTCAAGATCTACAGCTGCCTGGAAGTTTTCAGTCTGAAGATAGATCCTAATGAGGCTTAGACTAATTTTTCCTAAGGTTTTGGAGTCTCTAATAATGATAAGGTCATTTAGTATTCTCAAATAGAAACTGGCAGCTCTATGGAAATTTTCTTTTTCAAAGAAAATATTACCGATTTTTTCATAAAGTGTAATTTTGGTCTGAATATCATACTCAGATGCATAGCTTTCAATGTCTGAAATAATAGATTCTATGGTGCCATCTTTTTCAAGTTGTTTTAGAAAGTTGAGTTTTAATTTTTCAATTTGTTTTTGCTTACTTTCCATCAACTCTTCTAATGTTACTCTCACAGGAATATTTTTTTCTTGGAAAATTTTGTTGAAATTTTCAACAATTATTTTAGCAGTATTTTCATTAAATTTATTTTTTCCTGTTTCTATCATGGCAAGATGACTTCTAGAAATCTGATCTCCTGCCAGATCTTTTTGGTTAATTTTGTATTTTTTTCTAAGTGCTATAAGTTTTTCAACAGGACTTAAAATTGCCATTTCATTCACCTCTTTTAAAATTGTAGTATATATATGGCTTGTTGTCAATAAAAACAATGACTTTTTTTTAAAAAAAACATATAGATATTAAAAAAAAGACATTTAAGCATCTAAGAAATAAAAAAAGACATTTTAAAAAGATAAAAAGATGTTTTTTTAAAAAAACTCGATATTTTGTCATTGTTTAATGTGACAAAAAAGAAAAAAAAGGAATAATATATCAAAAAAAACTTGATTTATTATGAAAAGGATTGTATATTTTAAGTAAGAAAGATGAATCAATTTTAGAAGCAGGGAGGACGGGTTATGTATATTAATGCAAATTATAGAGAAGAAAATAGAATAACAGGGTTAGTAAGTCCTTCTGAAATTGTTGGAATTTTTCAAAAAGACTACGGCAGAACCTTTGGAACAGAAGAAGTAAAAAAGAATTTGTTGGAAAATCTTCTTATAAAGCTTCATGCTTTAGATGCCAGTGAAGCTTTATTTCATTTGAAAATGGTAGGGGAGATTTCAGCTCTGCTTTCGAAGAAGTATGGTTTTTCTGAATTTAAAGTAAGAAAGATAGAGTTTTTTGGTAAGATACATGATCTTGGAAAAGTAGGAATTCCAGAAAACATATTGAATAAACCAGGAAAACTTACACCTGCTGAATTTGAAGTAGTAAAAGAGCATACTGAAATAGGTTACCACCTTATAAATAAATTTGGATTCTCAAAAATGGGGGAAAATATCATAAGATATCACCATGAAAAATGGAACGGTAAAGGGTACAGAGGGCTTTCTGAAAAGGAAATACCTATAGAGGCTAGAATTGTTGCCATTGCAGATGTTTATGATGCACTCAGAAAGAAGAGGACTTATAAAGAGCCATTTACTCATGAGAAGGCTGTTGAAATTATAAAGGATGGAAGAGGAGAGGATTTTGATCCTGAACTTGTAGATATATTTTTAAAATGCCACCAATAAATCAAAACTATATATAACACAAACCTTAACTAATGAAAAAAAGAACCTAAAAAGGTTCTTTTTTTCATTAGGAATCAATATAAAACAGGAATAAAGTTTCGAGAATATGAATTTTTTTTATAAAATATAATATGATAAAAACTGTGTCGCCGCGCTACTTAGATAAAATTAATTTTTCCAAGGTCCATTTTATCAATTATAGCCAAGGATTCCAAATGAACTCCCTTATTTCTAAGAATATTTCCACCAGGTTGAAATCCCTTTTCGATAGCAATTCCTATTCCCACAAGTTCGGCTCCAGCTTGTTTAATAATATTTTGAATTCCAATAATAGCATTTCCAGTGGCAAGAAAATCATCAACGAATAAAATTTTGTCTTCAGAATTTAAAAATTCTTTTGAAACGCAAATATCGTAGTCGACCTTTTTTGTGAATGAATGAACTGTTTCAACAAACATTCCGTCCATAGTAGTTGGTTTCTTTTTCTTTGCAAAAACTAAAGGTACATTGAAAGCTACAGCAGCTGCAAGTCCAATTGCAATACCTGAAGCTTCGATAGTAAGAATTTTATTAATTTTTTTCCCTTCAAATCTTTTTTTCAGTTCTTTACCCATTTCCATCATAATAGTTGGATCTATTTGATGATTTAAAAAACTATCAACCTTCAGAGTGGTAGGGTTTACTATTTCTCCACTGTTTAGTATTTTTTCTTTCAATAATTTCAATTTTATCCTCCTAAATAATAAATGTCTTATTTTTCTAAGTGTTAGTACGGTAAAAATGTTTTATAAATTTAAATTATTACCTATAAGTTGACTATATGTTTAAAGAATAAACTTTTATCATATATAACACGAATTATATTAAATGTCAATCGAGCAGAGGCCTTATAACAGGTTCATGTTCTTTTAATGATTGACAAAATAATGCTTTACGTGGTATATTTTTTAAATATAAAATTTAATTAATAATATCTAAAATGTGACTTATAAGCTTGTATATTAGTCACTATTTTATTTTGTTTATAAAAAAAATGCTCATATAAACTGCAAATACGGTGCGGTGTATCTACGACTAACCTTAAATTGGTCTCTATGAGAGGTGTAAAGACTTAGGTAAGGTTTAAGTATACGCTTTTCATACTTTAAAAGGGTAGGATAGAGCATATACTTGAACTTTTTTTAATATTATTTTGGAGGTTTTGAATGAAAAAGAATAGTATCATCATATTAGATTTTGGTTCACAGTACAACCAACTTATTGCGAGAAGAGTAAGAGAGATGGGCGTTTATGCAGAAGTTGTACCTTATTTTGAAGACCTTGAAAAAATCAAGGAAAGAGAACCAAAGGGGATAATCCTGTCAGGAGGACCAGCCTCAGTATATCTTGACGGAGCACCGACTATAGATAAAGAGATATACGAATTGGGGATACCTGTTTTGGGGATATGTTATGGAATGCAACTGACAATGCACCTACTTGGAGGGGAAGTAGCAAAAGCTGATAAACAGGAATTTGGAAAAGCTGAACTGGTAATAGACGATAAAAAAAATCCTTTCTTTGATTGTATACCTGATAATTCACAAGTTTGGATGAGTCACGGAGACCATGTAACTGAAATAGCTCAAGGATTTG
>NZ_JBFHGC010000342.1:0-3222 GCF_041583315.1 Ilyobacter sp.
ACAAAGGGCGGAAAAAACAATAGAAATTCAAGAAGACACAATCAAAACTACCACTTCAAGTGGTAGTTTGCTCATGCCCTAGAAGGGCGCTTTTCTAACATTGGGCTGAAGCCCTTCTGAACGGTTTGCCAACCGTGTAATATTTCATTCAGCTACTCAAGTAGCTCTTGGTTTCTAGTTCTTTTTTACTTTATCTCCAGTAAAAGGATCGATATACTCTTTCAATGTTAATTGATCTTCCGCAATATCTTCTTGCAATTGATTTTTAATATACTCTTCGATCCTTTTCCTGTTACGACCTACTGTATCTACATAGTATCCACGGCACCAAAAATGCCTATTCCCATATTTGTATTTTAAATTTGCATGTCGGTCAAATATCATTAGCGAACTTTTTCCCTTCAAATATCCCATGAAACTAGATACACTCAATTTAGGTGGTATACTCACAAGCATATGTATATGATCTTTACATGCACTTGCTTCGTGTATCTCTACTTTTTTATTATCGCAAAGCTTCCTAAGTATTTGTCCTATATCTTGCTTTATTTTCCCATATATTACTTTTCTCCTATACTTTGGCGCAAAGACTATGTGATATTTACAATTCCATCTTGTGTGTGCTAAACTATTACTATCCATATCAAACCTCCTTTTGTATATCAACTGGTCGGCAAACCTAGGTTGATTATATCAAAAGGAGATTTTTTATATCATACGCATAGCCTTCCGGCTTTTTGGGTCCACCTGCATAGCAGGTGGTTTTCTTTTTATATAATAAAAAACTCCCCAGTGCATAACTGGAGAGTTTTTTCTAACTCATTTGTAAAATAACTTGTAAGCTTTATATGTTTCGTAAATATCAAATTTTGAAGCCAGTTCAAAAGGAGAATGCATGGATATTACTGCTGGACCTGCATCTATGGTTTTTATCCCGTGATGAGCCAAGTACATTGCTACAGTTCCACCGCCTCCCTCATCTACTTTTCCAAGCATGGCCATTTGCCATTTTATATCATTTTCATTAAATAACGTTCTTATTTCCCCTACATATTCTGCATCTGCATCGTTGGTTCCGCTCTTTCCTCTAGCTCCGGTGTATTTACTTACTACAATTCCATAACCTAGTATGGCTGCATTTTGAGCGTCGTGCACAGACTTAAATATTGGATTTATTCCTGCATTTACATCAGCTGACAAGGCTCTCGAATTCCAAAAACATTTTCTCAGAAGATAGTCATTGTAGTCTTTGCCCTTTATTTTATAAATCATATCAGATACAAAATATTCTATATAAAAAGATTGTAGTCCCGTAGATCCTGTAGAACCAATCTCCTCTTTGTCAGCCATAAAACAAACCGCAGTTTTCTCAGGAATACCTTCATAATCTAAAATAGCCATCATAGATGTAAAAGCACATATCCTATCATCGTGTCCGTAAGAACCCACTATTCCCCTGTCAAAACCAACGTCTTTAGCTTTGTGTGCCGGTACAAGCTGCAGTTCTGCTGACAGAAAATCCTCTTCTTCCATACCATAAGTTTCATTTAACTTTTCTAAAACTGCATATTTCACAAATTCTTTTACCTCTTCATTTTTTATCCTAGAAGGTATGCTTCCCACTACGATATGCAGCTCTTCTCCCTTTAAAATCTCTGAAGAGGTTCTATCTCTTTGAACTTTTGAGTCCAGGTGTGGAAGAATATCTGGAATAGAAAATACAGGGTCGCTCTCGTCCTCTCCTATTATTATATCTATTTTTTCTCCTGACTTTAAGACAATTGCTCCATGTAGCGCCAAAGGAGTTGATCCCCATTGATATTTTTTTATCCCACCATAGTAATGTGTCTTCATCAATGCTAAATCTGTATCTTCGTAAAGTGGATTTTGCTTTAAGTCTAATCTAGGACAGTCAATATGTGAAACAATAAAATTAATCCCTTCAACTATATCTTTTTCACCTATGATTACCAGTACTATATTTTTTTCTCTGTTTATATAGTATATTTTATCTCCGGGTTTGAGACTTTCCACAGAGCCTGCATTTTTAAATCCGTGAGATTCAGCTAGTTTTATGCTCTCTCTTACAAACTCTCTCTCAGTTTTTCCTATGTTTAAAAATTCTTTATATTCTTCTGAAAATGAAAAAATAAGTTCCTTATCTGCTTTTTCAATTTTTTTCCATCCGTTTTCTCTCTTATAAAGCATATTTTCACCTCTTTCTTATTATTTTTTATTCTATAATATAGAGTATAACAAATTATATCTATCAAATAAATTAAAATGTTTTTCCATATTAAAGAAGAGCTGCCAGATTTGGCAGCTCTTCTGATTTTATTTATTCAATCTTTTAGTTATCTCTTCTGTTGCCTTTTCATAACCTGGCTTTTCTAAAAGAGCAAACATGTTTTTCTTATATTCTTCTACACCTGGCTGATCAAAAGGATTTACTCCGAGTAAGTATCCGCTTACAGCACAAGCTTTTTCAAAGAAGTATAAAAGGTATCCCAAATGATAAGCTGTTGCTTCTGGAATATTTATTACAAGAGTAGGAACTCCTCCGTCTGCATGAGCCAGTATTGTACCCTCTATAGCTTTTTTGTTTACATAGTCCATTGTTTTCCCTGCAAGATAATTTAATCCGTCAAGGTTAAACTCGTCTTCTTCTATTATTATATCTGTTTCGGGTTTTTCTATATTTAGAAGTGTTTCAAACAGATGTCTTTTTCCGTCCTGAATATATTGTCCTAAAGAATGTAAATCAGCTGTAAAGTCTGCAGACGCAGGATATATTCCTTTTCCGTCTTTTCCTTCTGACTCTCCATAAAGCTGTTTCCACCATTCTGAAATATAGTGAAGTTTTGGCTCATAATTTATCATAAGCTCTATATCCTTCCCTCTTCTATGAAGAATATTTCTAGCTGCTGCATACTTATAGCAGTTATTTGTTTCATAAGGAGACTTATATTCTTCTCTGGCGTCTGCCGCTCCTTTCATAATCTGATCTATATCTACACCACCGGCGGCTATTGGTAAGAGTCCTACTGCAGTCAATACAGAATATCTTCCACCTACATCGTCAGGAACTACAAAAGTTTCATACCCCTCCTGAGTAGATAACTGTTTCAATGCTCCTCTGGCCTTGTCTGTTGTAGCATATATTCTGGATTTTGCACCTTCTACACCGTACTTTTTCTCCAGTTTTTTCTTGAAAATTCTAAA
>NZ_JBFHGC010000343.1:0-3219 GCF_041583315.1 Ilyobacter sp.
ATATTTCAGACTGTTTTCCAGCGATATTGAATCCAAAAGAAAAAACCTCTGGATCACCCTTACACCTAATTTCTTGGCAGTTTTAATCAGATTATACTTGGTGCTTATTATTCCGTCTAAAGCTGTGTTCTTTATCAGATATTCTAAAGCATAAGTTGAATGAGACAACCCATCTACAAGATCTACATGCACAAAAACAATTTTCCCCTTATTTTTGAGATCTTCCACCATTCCTTTTATATTGAATAAATTTGATGTCAGTATAAATACAATTTCACTTTCTTCCTCAAGAGCCTTTTTAAATCCTATCTCATCTTTTATTGCAGGTATTACAGGATTTCTTTCCAGGATTTCTTTGATAAAATTTGACATATTTTGTCCTCCCTTAAATGCATCTAAATTTTATAAAACAACGAAATTTTAAATTCAATGAATATTATAAATAAACAATAACTCGATTCAATTATAACATTGAATCTTCTTTATTATAAGCATAAAATGAAAAGCAGAGGAAGATTTCCCTCTGCTTTTTAAATAATATATTCTCAAAACTATAAAAAATATCCCTATGTAGATCTAATTTTTTATTTTTTTATCTAGATATACTTCTATTTCAGCAGCCGCTTTTTTCCCGGCTTCCATTGCTAAAATTACTGTAGCCGCTCCTGTGACAGCATCTCCTCCGGCATACACTCCCTCTCGCGATGTTCTGTAGCTTCCCTCTTCCGTAGCTATACAGTTCCATTTGTTTATTTCAAGTCCTTCTGTAGTAGATGGTATAAGCGTATTTGGTTTAGTTCCTATGGCCATTATTACACTGTCCACTTCCATCATAAATTCAGATCCTTTTATCTCCACAGGTCTTCTTCTTCCTGACTGATCTGCCTCTCCTAGCTCCATTCTCACGCATCTCATACCTTCCACTGCTCCTGTAGAATCCACAACTATTTCTATCGGGTTCACGAGGACATCCATTATTACGCCTTCTTCTTTTGCATGGTGTACTTCCTCTACTCTGGCAGGAAGTTCAGCCTCACTTCTTCTGTATACAATATGAGTTTCAGCACCTAGTCTGGCTGCCGTTCTAGCACTGTCCATGGCTACGTTTCCTCCGCCTACTACCGCACATCTCTTTCCTACAGAAACTGGTGTCATATAGTCAGCTTTATGCGCCTTCATCAGGTTTACCCTTGTTAAGAATTCATTTGCAGAAAATACTCCATTTGCATTTTCTCCTGGAATTCCCATGAAGTTTGGAAGTCCTGCACCACTTCCTATAAATACTGCGCTATAACCCTCTTTTTCCGTAAGATTATCTATGGTAAATGTCTTCCCTATTACTGCATTTGTTACTATTTCTACACCTAGTTTTTTTACGTTATCTATCTCTTTTTGCACCACTTTATCTTTAGGCAGTCTGAATTCCGGTATTCCGTAAGTCAATACTCCTCCGGCTTCGTGTAAAGCCTCAAAAACAGTTACTTTATAACCTAGCTTTGCCAGTTCACTTGCTGCAGCAAGACCTGCAGGTCCGCTTCCTACTACGGCTATTTTCTCTGCCTTTGCCTCTGCCTGATCAGCCTTTGTTCCGTGCATGAGGGCATAATCCCCTACAAATTTTTCTAACTTTCCTATTGATACAGGCTCTCCCTTTATACCTACTATACACTTAGCTTCACACTGAGATTCCTGAGGACACACTCTTCCGCATATTGCAGGGAAGCATGAGCTTTCGAATATTATCTTAGCAGCCTCATCTATATTTGATTTTTTAATTTCCTGTATGAATTTTGGTATATTTATTGATACAGGACAACCCTCTATACATTTTGCATTTTTGCAGTTCAGACATCTTTCTGACTCGCATATAGCCTCTTCTAGAGTATATCCTGTGCATACCTCTTCAAAATTCTTTACTCTTATTTCAGGAGCAAGAGAATGTGCTATAACTCTTTTTTTCTTGTCTCTTTCTACACACACTTCTTCTCCTTTATGATCATGACAACCGCATCCACCGTGATGGTGTTCATGACCGCTTTCATGGTCCTCTTTTTCCAGAACTTTTCTGCCCTCTTCATTCTTATACATTCTCTGTCTTCTCATGGCCTCATCAAAGTCCACTTTGTGTCCGTCAAATTCTGGACCGTCCACACATGCAAATTTAACTTCATCACCTATCGTCACACGGCATGCTCCACACATTCCTGTTCCGTCAACCATGAGAGGATTAAGACTGACTACTGTAGGGATATTATAAATCTTGGTCTTCATTGCCACAAACTTCATCATAATCATAGGTCCTATTGCCACAACCTCGTCATACTTTTTGCCCTCTTTTTCTATCAGCTGTTCTATAAGGTCGGTTACCTTCCCGTGTACTCCGTAGCTACCGTCATCTGTACAGATATAGAGGTTCTTAGATACCGCTTTAAATTCTTCTTCCAGTATAAGTGTTCCTGCATTTCTGGTTCCTATTATTACGTCTACATCTATATTATGCTCTTTCATCCACTTTACCTGTGGATAGACAGGTGCAGTTCCTACTCCACCTGCTACAAAGAGAAACTTTTTCTTTTTCAAATCTTCTGGGTTTTCATTTACAAATTCACTTTCGTGCCCTAGAGGTCCTGCCACATCTATGAAGTAATCCCCCTCATTCATTTCTGCCATACTTTGTGTGCTGTGTCCGAGTACCTGAAAAACAATAGTTATAAGACCTTTCTTTCTATCAAAGTCGCATATAGTCAGAGGTATTCTTTCGCCTTTTTCTTCATTTCTTACTATAAGAAAATGTCCAGGTTTAGCTGTGTTGGCAACTGCTGGAGCGTATATATCCATCAAATATATATTTTCAGTCAGTACCCTCTTTTGCTTTATTTCAAACATTCTGTTTCCCCCCATTTTTTTAATAATATTTCCTATTTCTTGACCTTTATGAAAAGCGTTCCCCTATAAACTTTTCATCTTTATTGCTTTCCTACGTTCTTTTATTTAAAAAATCGTATTTTTATTAGTTGAAATTATATCACAATATCTATCTTTTGACCACTTTTTAAAGCTGAAAGGTACCCCGATTTTATAAAAAGTCCAAAAAATAAAAAAATGGCGCTTCCAGCTGGACTCGAACCAGCGACAACACGATTAACAGTCGTGCGCTCTACCAACTGAGCTATGGAAGCACATATATAAAAGCTTGGCAAGTACCTATCCTCCCGGAGG
>NZ_JBFHGC010000344.1:0-3203 GCF_041583315.1 Ilyobacter sp.
GAACCGAGGACTGTAGCTTACAAAGGCGTTAAAAGAAACATCTACTTCCTAGACATTTGAAAACTCTTGACCTTTTGGTTACTTTTCTGTCAAGAGAAAAGTAACACTGGGTAAATTCAGTAATTTATATTTATTTATGATAATGCTAGAAAGTTAAATTTTATAAAAAAATCCCTTGAATCTTTATTCAATGGGATTTTTTTATTTGAGTTTTTTATTTTTTAGAGAATTATTGTGTCTCCAGAAAAAGTTGTTTTTACTTCTGTATTATTTAATAACTTTGAAATTTCTTCTACTACAACTTTATTTGTGCAGTGTATAGGATAAAATATATCTATGTTCTCTTTTTTTAAAAAATCAATGGATTTATAGGTAGCATCGTCTAATCTTAATAGGTGGAGCCCCCCTATAACAGCATAAACCTTTTCTACACCTGTTACTTCTTTTGTATATTTGATTATATTGCATACACCTGAATGGGAGCACCCGGGTATTACCACAAGTCCTTTTTCAGTGGTGATGACAACTGCTGAATCATCTAGAACAAAGTCATCCTCTCCGTTTTCAAGTTTAAAAGGAGTAGTTTTACTTTCAAAATCATTTTCTCTGGGGATCTCTCCTAAGAAAAATATATTTTCAGATAATTTATAAGGTTCTTTAGACAGTGTCAGATCAAATTTTAATTTAGCTTTTTCCAGAGAGATGTGAAGTCCTAGATAGGAATCGTCTCTTTTTCGAAACCTCTTTATAAATGAATCCGGATGGCAGATAAGTTTTTTTCCTCTTATAAACCTCAGACCGTCTCCGTGGTCGAAATGCCCGTGACTGAGAACTATACAGTCTAAATCATTAATAGATACCCCCATTTTAGAGGCATTTTCTAAAAAAAGTGATGTTTCTCCTGTGTCTAGCAATATTTTTTTATCATCAGCCTCTATATATAGTGAAATTCCTTTTTCTCCCATACATAGATCTCCCGAGTTATTCTCGACTAATACTTTTATTTTCATTCTTACCTTCTTTCGAATTATTTTTATTTTTCAATGTAACTGCTTAAGTCTACAGAAGTTTTCTCTATAAATCAAGATTTCTTAATGTTTTTCAGCTTAAAATTAATAATAAATTAAAAAATAAAAAAAACTATATAAAATAAGATTCATGTGTACTAATTATACAAATGTGTCCACAAATAAAAATCTACTGTCTTGACATCTTAAAAAAGGAGAGGTATAATATACAAGTTATATTAAAAAAGAATTAATTATAAATTATAAAAATTATAAAAATTTTAATTAAAACATAATAAAAAATTAAAAGTGGGAGGATTTACATTGGGAATTTTAACTTGGATTATTAACACTGGAAACACGATACTTTGGTCTTATGTGCTTATCGTATTACTTATAGGGGCTGGACTTTACTTCACTATAGTAAACAGGTTTGTTCAGTTTAAATTTATAAAAGAGATGGTGAGACTTCTGGCTGAAGGAACTTCTAGCGAAACTGAAGGGGGAATATCTTCTTTCCAGGCTTTCTGTATGAGTACAGCTTCTAGGGTAGGGACAGGAAACCTTGCCGGAGTAGCTATAGCAGTGGTAGCAGGAGGTCCTGGAGCAGTTTTCTGGATGTGGGTAATCGCACTTATAGGAGCTGCATCTGCATTTGTAGAGAGTACACTTGCACAGATATATAAGGAAGAGGCTCCAGACGGATTTAGAGGTGGACCTGCATATTATATGGAAAAGGCCCTTGGAAACAGAAACCTGGGAATAGCTTTCTCTATACTTATAACAATTTGTTTCGGACTTGTGTTCAATTCTGTTCAGTCAAACACAATTTCTCTTGCATTCCAGGAAGCCTTTGGAACTGCCAGAATGACTACAGGGATAGTGATAACAGTTCTTACAGGGGTTATTATATTTGGTGGAGTCAAGAGAATAGCAAGATTTACAGAGGCCATCGTTCCTGTGATGGCTGTGGCTTATGTAGCTATTGCTATGTTTGTAATAGTAAAGAATTTTACAATGATACCTTCGATCTTCAAGCTTATAGTTGAAAGTGCTTTCGGATTGAAGCAAGCTGCCGGAGGAGCCATGGGAGCAGCTGTAATGATGGGAATAAAAAGAGGACTCTTCTCAAATGAGGCCGGAATGGGATCAGCACCAAATGCAGCAGCAACTGCTGAAGTATCTCACCCGGTTAAACAGGGTCTTATCCAGGCTTTGGGTGTGTTTACAGATACCATAATAATCTGTTCTGCCACTGCATTTATGATACTAATTTCCGGAGTTTATACTCAAGGTGATTTAGGTGGAATACAGCTTACACAGGTTGCACTTACTTCACAGGTAGGAGCATGGGGAAGTCTGTTTGTTGCAGTGTGTATATTCCTGTTTGCTTTCAGTTCTATCATAGGAAATTATTATTACGGAGAATCTAATATTGAATTTATAAACAGTGACAGTAAGTGGCTGTTCATTTACAGAGCCGCTGTACTGTTCATGGTTGGTTTTGGTTCTATCGCAAAGCTGGCTATAGTATGGGATATGGCAGATCTTTTCATGGGGCTTATGGCTCTTCTGAATATCTACGCTATAATGAAACTTGCTCCTATTGCCAAGATAGCCCTTGATGATTATACAAGACAAAAAAAACAGGGAAAAAATCCTGTATTCAATCCTGGCTCTCTTGGAATAGTAAAGGGTGTCCAGTGCTGGAAAGGTAAAAAATCTAAAGTTCAGGTTAAAGAAGAATTAGAATTAGTATAAAATAAATTTTATTAAGGCCGGTCTCAGTGACCGGCCTTTTTTAGTTTAAACTATAATATTCTGAAGATCAAAGGAATTTACTCATAAGACAGAATAGAGTAAAAAAGAGCTGAAATTTTTATCTTTTGAAAAGGTGGCGAAAACAGATGAAGAAAATATATATATTTCTATTTTTAGTTGTTGTTTCTGAAGTTTTCCCACTGGATTATTTTGGGGAAATAGAGGGAACTCAGAGGTTTAAATCCTATAATAACAGCAGTGGTTCTCTAGAACTAATACTAGGAGCAGAACATGAGGAAGAAAACTGGTATTCTCAGATCTCACTGAGGGCACAGGATGACTCAGAGGACCCATTGGACCTCTATAGGGCTTATGTAGAGCTCTACGGAGATTCTCTCACCTTCAGCGCAGGGCGGCAGATGATAGTTTGGGGAA
>NZ_JBFHGC010000345.1:0-3173 GCF_041583315.1 Ilyobacter sp.
AATCCTCTCCATTATTTCACTGGTTTTGACGATTACTCTCCCAAAATATAAAAATATATTATGTAAGAGTCTCGACCAGAGGACAAAATGAAGAGAGTAAACGATAGGGTATAGAAGCTATGGAGAAAATGATAAGGCTAAAAAGGTATCAGAGAGAACTAAAAGGGAAACAGGGCGACCAAGTAAACCGGATGCTCTGACAAAAGATAAGGAACGTCACATAAAAGCTTAGATTGATAAAAGTATAAAATTGACGGAATTGAGCAAAGCAATGCTATACCGTATAACAAAATTACAGGAATAATTTAAACGCATTATATATGTATCAAACTAAATTCTTTGGAGGTTAAATGTGTGATTAATAAGCAACTAAAATATATTTTTGACAATTCGTATGAGGGGGTTTACATTATTGATAAATATAGAAAGATAATTTACTGGAACCCGATCGGTGAAAAATTATCTGGATACACGGTATCTGAAGTTGTGGGTTCTTACTGCCATGATAATATCCTAGATCATATAGATCAATGTGGAATGAATTTATGTAAAGATGGATGTCCTTTAGATGCAGTGTTAAAAGACGGAATAATAAGAGAAGCGAAAGTTTTTTTGAAACATAAAAACGGATATCGTGTTCCTATAAATGTGAGAGGAATTCCTTTTAAAAACGATAAAAATGAGATTATTGGAGCTATTGAATTTTTTAATGAAACTTCTGAACGGGAAATTGTTCTTGAAAAAATAAAGAATTTAGAGTCCCTAGCTTTTTTAGATCATCTTACTCAACTCCCAAATAGAAGGTATCTTGAAAATTTTATTAAAATAAAGTCTGAGGAATATTTGTTAAATAATCAAAGTTTCGGAATAGTTTTTATGGATGTTGATCATTTTAAATCAGTGAATGAAACCTATGGACATAAAATAGGAGATCTGGTTCTAGAAACAATTTCTAAAACCTTTTTGAACAATCTTAGAAAAAATGATGTTATTGGAAGATGGGGTGGTGAGGAGTTTGCAGGAATCTTCTCAGTAAAAAATATAAAAGAACTTTCAATAGTTTCTGAAAAATTAAGAAATATTGTTGAGAATACAGAGATAGTATATAAAGATAAAAAGCTTAAAGTTACTATATCTATAGGTGCAACCTTTATAAATAATAAAAACGATGTTTTGGGTATAATTGAAAATGCTGATAAACTTATGTATGAAAGTAAAAGAAAAGGTCGAAACTGTATAACCATAGGATAATTTTAAGCAGTTTTGTGGAACTAAAGTTCTGTACAATATAAGATAAAGAGTATCATAGTATAGAGGTCACAATAGGACCTCTATTTTTATATGCAGATTCCATATAAATTACGCGTGCGTAAAATACAGGCGAGCATATATATTCCTAAACAGAAGACTCTCAGAATATTTATTCTAGAGAGTCTTCTGTTTAATTGTATAAAATTATGGATAAGTTGTTTTTACATTACCCCTTTTTCTTTGTAAAAATCCATGTAATCAACAAATGCAAGATTGACCGCATCAAGTAGCCTTGATTTAACGTCTTTGGCATTATATATTCCACTTACTGCTTTTAATTCAGTTTTGCTGATCCCGTTTGCAGTATATGTTGAAATCTTTTTTCCTTCTTTATTGTAAAGGTCAAACTGGATATTGGCAGCTACATATATACTTTCTAAATCCACAGGTGAAACTATAGAGACAAGATTTTCAACAAATCCTCTGGAATGAGCCATTAAAACGGGAGAAACCTTTATATCAAGAGTTCCATCTAGATTTAAATCTTTAGCAATACTTGCAGCTTGAGCAGAACTGTTAGCCATCATATTATCATTAAGAATAACTTTATAACCAGGATAAGGATGTACATTGGTCATAGCAAACATTCCACTATCTTCCTTAGATGTAATAGACTTCATAGACTTGTAGGCCTTGGATCTAAGAACTATATTTTCTTTGGCAAGTCTGTACGGAAGATTTTGTCTGAAAATAGAATCATGAACTACTTTTCTATAAGTTTTTCCATCCCAAATATCTTCGTCAGATGTCATAGCAGTAGCACTTTTCTTAAGCATATCAGTTACTATATTACCTCTTTGAGAAATTTGTGAGTCATCTACATCGGATACAGATAATCCGATAACAGCGACCTTGTTCAAATTGGAGACCTGAGCAACATCCATAGTTTTACAACTTACAAATAAAATAGATAAGACAAACAATAAGGCAAATTTTTTCATAATCCCTCCCTTAAAAAAACGGTAAAATACCCCATATGGTATGAAAGTTAGCACACCTAGTATATATATAAAATTTAGGAATTTCAAGTAAAATGTTAAAATTCAAACTAAAAAATAAAAAAAGGTCCGATACTGCCTGTAGTGCAGACAGTTACGAACTTCTTAAAAATTCTAACGGTAGTATCTCAAATTTAGTGTAAATTTGGGATACTACCCTATTCTCCTTTAATTACTCTTACAACATAATTTTTTTCTAAATTTTTAAAAATTTTCTCATGAATTGAGTTAAAAGATTTTGAATCTGTTTCTTTGAGATATAGCTCCCTTGCTTTTTCTCTATATATATTTTGCTCTTCAATTTTCATTTTTAGGTACATATCATAAAGTATTTCTATCATAGGATCTTTATCTGGTTCTGATACATCTTTCAAATTTTCTTTATTTAAATTTCTACCTATTATTTCCCCTTCTACAACCTCAACTTCATTCTTTTTAAGAGGTTTTTCCAATGATTCATTCTGAAATTCATTTTTAGGAATATTTTTCATTATCCCATTTATGTATTGGACTAGAGTAGTTCTAACTTCTTGACGAAGATTTTTATATGCTGTTTTTAATATGAATATAGCATAATCTTCTCCGTCTTCTTTCACTATTTTTTTTATTTTGTTGTCTGTTCTTTGGTTCCAGGATTTAGAAATAAAAATATTTTTTTTAGATTTTTCAATTTCTTTTTGAAGTCTGTTTTGATCTTCCTTAATTACAATAGGTTTCGAAATTAAATTATTTTTTCCTAACTCATATTGTTTTTTTTGTTCTATCTTTAATGTATGTGTTGTGATTATTCCCATTTTATTACCAAATCGATACCAAAATTCATAAACTTTTCCACCGTGATCAATGGTCTTATAATCTTCTAAG
>NZ_JBFHGC010000346.1:0-3165 GCF_041583315.1 Ilyobacter sp.
AAGTGGGAGTAGGAACAGTAGCAGCTGGAGTCGCAAAGGCTCACTCTGATATGATCCTTATTTCCGGATATGACGGTGGAACCGGTGCTTCTCCTATATCTTCCATAAAACATGCAGGTCTTCCTTGGGAGCTCGGTCTATCTGAAGCACATCAGGTCCTTATACTAAATGACCTCAGAGGTAGAGTAAGAATACAGGCCGATGGTCAAATGAAAACAGGTAGGGATATCGTTATAGCATCACTACTAGGAGCAGAAGAATTTGGTTTTGCAACTGCACCGCTTGTGGTCCTAGGATGTATCATGATGAGAGCTTGCCATACAAATATGTGTCCTGTAGGTGTAGCTACGCAGAGTCCTGAGCTTCGTAAAAAATTCGTGGGAAGATCAGAATATCTTATAAACTTCTTCAAGTTTATTGCCCAGGATGTAAGAGAGATAATGGCTGAACTCGGATTCAGAACTATGGATGAAATGGTAGGAAGAACCGATCTGTTAGAGATGAACAAGGCTATCTCACACTGGAAAGCCAGCGGAATAGATATCAGTAAAATACTATACAGACCTAATGTAGATGAAAGTATTGCTACAAAATGTATACAGGAACAGGATCACGGAATAGATGATATTCTGGACAGAAAACTTATGGAACTGGCTAAACCGGCTCTGGAAAAAGGTGAAAAAGTAGAGTTCGATATGGATATCTTCAATCTGAACAGGTCTACAGGAACTATGCTGAGCGGAAAGATAGCAAAACTTTATGGTGGAACAGGGCTCCCTGAAGATACTATTAAATTTAACTTTAAAGGATATGCTGGTCAGAGTTTCGGTGCCTTTGGTATGTCGGGACTCACACTGAACTTAGTGGGACAGGCCAATGACTATATTGGTAAGGGGCTCTTTGGAGGAAAGATCATTGTCAAAACTCCTAAGGTCGAAGGATTTAAGGCTGAAGAGAACATTATAGGGGGTAATACCATACTTTATGGTGCCATCAAAGGTCAAGTATACATAAACGGAATGGTCGGAGAGAGATTCTGCGTAAGAAACTCAGGAGCTGAAGCTGTGGTAGAAGGTGTCGGTGACCACGGATGCGAATACATGACTGGTGGTAGAGTCGTTGTCATAGGAGCTACATGTAAAAACTTTGCTGCAGGTATGAGCGGTGGTATTGCCTATGTATACGACCAGAACGGAGACTTTGAAGAAAAAGTAAATCAGTTAATGGTGCTCACAGAAAAAATAGAAGATAAAACTGAAGCTGGAAAATTAAAATCAATGATAGAAAATCATGTAAAATATACAAACAGTTCAAGAGGTAAAGAGATTCTAGATTCTTGGGAAGAGAACTTAGGTAAATTTGTAAGAGTAATCGCTCCAAAATACAAGGAACTTCTTGCACAAGGGAAGGTGAAATAAAATGGGTAAATTAGGTGGATTTTTAGAAATACCAAGAGAAGAGGCTCAAAAAAGACCTATTGAAGAGAGAATAAAAGACTATAAAGAACTATATAAACCCTTTACTGATGAGTATTTAGTTCAGCAAGCGTCCAGATGCATGGATTGTGGTGTGCCTTTCTGCCACTTTTCATGTCCTGTGGGAAATGTGTGCCCAGAGTGGAATGACTTTGCACACAAAGCCAAATGGGAAGAAGCTCTCCAAGTGCTTCACAGCACAAACAACTTCCCTGAATTCACAGGAAGAGTATGTCCTGCTCCCTGTGAGGGCGGGTGTGTACTAGGAATCAATGAAAATCCTATCACAATAAAAAATATTGAGCTTAACATTGTGGAAAAAGGATGGGAAAAAGGATGGATCAAACCAATCCTTCCCAAAAAAAGAACTGATAAAAAAATCGCTGTTATTGGAAGCGGACCTGCAGGTCTTGCTGCTGCACAGCAGCTAAACAGGGCCGGACACAATGTCACTGTCTATGAAAGAGACTCAAAGGCAGGAGGGATAATGACATATGGTATCCCTGACTATAAGATAGAGAAATGGACTGTAGACAGAAGGATAAAACAGATGGAACAGGAAGAGATAAAATTCGTTTACAATACAAATGTAGGTGTGGACCTGAGTATAGAGGACCTGGAAAAACAGTATGATGCTGTGGTTTTGGCTGGTGGAGCAAAGCTTGCCAGAGACCTTCCTGTCTACGGAAGAGAGCTAAAAGGTATACATTATGCCATGGATTATCTTATTCAGCAGAATAAAAAGTTAGAAGGTACGGAAATACCTCAGGAGCAACTGATAGATGCAAAAGATAAATCTGTAGTTGTAATAGGTGGAGGAGATACAGGTGCCGATTGTATAGGTACAGCCCTCAGACAAGGGGCTAAAGAGATCTATCAAATCGAACTCCTGGAAAAACCCCCTCTTGACAGACCACAGTCAAATCCCTGGCCTAATTTCCCTCAGGTGCTGAAAATAAATACTGCCCATGAGGAAGCAGAGGTGTGTCTTGGCGGAGTGTGTCATACTGACATAAGACAATGGAATATCCTCACAAAACAGTTTACAGGAGATGAAAATGGAAATGTAACTACTTTTCACGCTGTAAGAGTAGAGTGGAAAGACGGAGAGAACGGAAGAAAATATATGGATGAAGTTCCAGGAACTGAATTCTCTCTCGATGCAAACCTTGTTCTACTTGCTATAGGTTTTGTGCACCCAGAACATGAAGGACTCTTAAGCAGTCTAGGTGTGGAATTAGATGGCAGAGGAAATGTAAAAACAGATGAAAATTACATGACAAGTAAAAAAGGTGTCTTTGCAGCAGGAGATATGAGAAGAGGTCAGTCTCTTATTGTGTGGGCGATAAACGAAGGTAGGAAAGCAGCCGAAGCTGTGGATAGTTTTTTAAAATCAAAGTAAAATATAAATCAAACTTTTAAAATCCCGGGATCTGATTCCGGGATTTTTCACTATTTTATTGATGATTTTATAAAAATAATATATATAGTTTTTGATGAAATATTGAATTTGCACAGATTCTGTTACTTTTCTCTTGACAGAAAAGTAACCAAAAGGTCAAGGCTGTGAAAAATCAGCTAAATAACCTTGAAAATCAAAAGAGAGTAAAGAAACTCAGAAAACAAGTTTCTGAGAACCAGAAAATATACTCGTGTAACTCGTTATTTTTTGGCTACTCGCTTTGCTCAG
>NZ_JBFHGC010000347.1:0-3137 GCF_041583315.1 Ilyobacter sp.
CTATGAAGGGGCTGAGTATGTGATTATATCCACCCCTACAAATTATGACCCGGAAAAAAATTATTTTAATACCAGAACAGTGGAAGCTGTCATAGCAAATGTACTGGCAATAAATCCAGAAGCCACTATGATTGTAAAATCAACTGTACCTGTTGGATATACTGAAAAAGTAAAAGAGATGTTTGATACAGATAATATTATTTTTTCTCCTGAATTTCTGAGAGAGGGAAAGGCGCTCTATGATAATCTATATCCTTCGAGAATTGTAGTAGGAGAAAAATCAGAAAGAGCAAGAAAATTTGCAGACTTACTGGCTCAGGGAGCCATTAAAGAGAACATCGATATTTTATTTACCGGTTCTACTGAAGCAGAGGCTATCAAACTGTTTTCAAATACATATCTAGCTCTTAGAGTGGCCTATTTTAATGAATTAGATACCTATGCAGAGATCAGAGGAATCAATACAAAGGAAATAATAGAAGGGGTAGGGCTAGACCCTAGGATAGGTTCGCATTATAACAACCCTTCATTTGGCTACGGAGGATACTGCCTGCCTAAAGATACAAAGCAGCTGAGAGCAAATTATGATCACGTTCCAAATAATATAATAGGGGCCATCGTGGATGCCAATACCACCAGGAAGGACCATATAGCAGATATGATAATTTCTAAAAATCCAAAAATAGTGGGAATTTACAGGCTGACCATGAAGACTGATTCAGATAACTTCAGAGCTTCTGCTATTCAGGGGATAATGAAGAGAATCAAGGCAAAGGGTATAGAGGTTGTAATATACGAACCTGCATTAAATGAAGAAAGTTTCTTTAATTCAAGAGTTATAGTAGACTTGGAGGAATTTAAATCTATATCAGATGTCATAGTTACAAACAGACTTTCTGAGGATTTGAATGATGTAGAAGAAAAAATATATACACGAGACCTCTATAAAAGAGACTAAAAAACCAGGACCCCTATACTCGACGGGTCCTTTACTTTATACTCCCTTTAATATATAATTTATTAACTGATTTTGTAAAAAGATTTTACGTCACGAAATTATCATATCTATGAAGGGGAGAATTGTAATGATAGATAAGAAACTTTTGGATAGGATATTTGAGCTGCTCCCAAAAACTTCTCTCTTCGGAGGGATTACAGAGGAGGAGATAGAATATTTTGCAATGCTTATGGAAGAGGTGAGATACAAAGAAGGTGATGTTATTTTCAGTGAGGGAGATCCGCCTGGAGATTCTTATATCATTTTAAACGGTAAGGTGGAATTTTATATGGTGGGTCAGAAGCTGGGAACTGTTAAGGAGGGTAAACTTTTTGGTGTGGTGGCTCCACTGGGAATACAGAAGCAACTTTCAACCGCTAGAGCTAAGACAGACATAACCCTAGCCGTGATACCAAAAATGGCACTGTTGCAGATAGCAGAAGAAAGACCGGAACTTTTTGGCCGGATAATGTTTAACATAGCCCGAGACCTGGCAAGAAACCTTATTATTGTAAAAAAACTTCTTATGGAACATATGGAATGGTGTCAGTTAGACTAATTTGATATATTTTTATAAAGACTTTTGTGTTGCTAATCTCAAGGGTCTTTTTTTTATTGGAAAATCAAATGAAATAGGAGGAATATTGATCTGGTTGTTGTAGAAGCTTAAAAAGATTTACTTTTCTAAAGAATGAATTCAAAGAAATTATTTTTTAGATTAAATATCTTATTTGGGGTGATTTTTATGAAAAAAGGATTTACTCTCATAGAGCTGGTGGTTGTAGTATCATTAATATTTATTCTCTCAGCGATAGTGATGAATAAGGTGGGGTCAATCATAAGAAATTCAAGAGATGCAAAAGCTTATTTTATAGCTGGAGAATATAAGACGGTATATAAAATAGCTGCGGTGGAAAGTGAGGACGGGGGAAACAGTATATATTTTGAAGACCTTGTAGACCGAGTGGACAGACATGCCGCCAACGAATTGTATTCTGCTACAAAAATATTGTCTAAAGGTGCTTATGCAGATGGCCGTGCTACATTAGGGTTAGGTGGATACCTCGAAGTTGGCACAAATACTGGGGGGATAACTTTAGAAGAAGGGACAACCCCTCTTATCATGCTTTTTATAGAACAAGGAGACGGAGTGACAATAGCCGATAATTCTAGATATTCAACTTCTGATGGAAAAGTCAATGGAAAAGATACCAGAGGTGAAGAAAGGGACGGTACAGAATAAAAAATTAGATGTAAATTATATTATTAGTCATTTAGAGGTTATCCGTCTGGATAACCTTTTTAAATCTTAGAATATTAAACTGAAGGGCGTATCTAAATTTAGAATACGCCCTAGTTATGTTTTGATTATATAATAACAGATATTTTGTTACTAAATTTATTTTTAATTTTTTTAGTAATATTGTTGAAATTTGGAGAAGAGACTACGGGGTTGCTATAGCTCTCATTTTGAAAATAGATATCAAGGTGTTTATTTGGAACCGGCAGGAACTCTTCAAATTTTTCCAGGGAGTAGATTTGGTTACCTGCTATATTTAAATACTCTAATTTTCTCAGTTTAGAAAAATCTATTTTATAGAGGCTTCTGATCATATTTTCTTCCAGATTTAATTTCTCAAGACTTTTGAAATGTTCTATTCCTCTCAAATCTTTAATTTTATGATCTTTGCAGTAGAGTTCTTTTATTTTTCCAGCGTCTTCAAAAGTTATCTTATCGGAAGTGGAGGTATGTTTAGGCAAGGTTTTGATATTTTCCCAAACTGTGGATTTAAGGTTTTTATCCGGAATGAAGACATAGAGAATATCCAGATAATTTCCGGAAACATCAGAGAATCCTAAAAACTGAAGATTTTTTAAGCTTAAAATTATATCAAGGTCAGACGGTGTCAGAGGATTTCCTCTGAGGTAAAGCCTTTTCAAATTGGTTAAGTTTTCCAATCCTTTCAGAGATTTTATTTCGTTGTTTTCGAGATTTAAGACCTCTAAATTTGTAAAGGCTTCAATTCCATTTAGGTTGGTGAGGCCGCTATTTGAAGCATTCAGAGAAGTTGTTTTTTTTGCACTACTTGCAGAAATACTATTAAAATATGAGCTGGTACCACTGGAAGAAGATGAAGAC
>NZ_JBFHGC010000348.1:0-3137 GCF_041583315.1 Ilyobacter sp.
GTCTTGAAATAGTTAAAACAAAGGCCGGAAAAGTGAGAGACAGAAAAGGCACGGTGGAATTTAAAGCACATTATATTAACAACGAAAAAAGCCATGTGCACCATGAGAAAAGCCAGTTTATAAAAATAAAGGGCAGATGGTATTATCACGGTTGGGCAGAATAATTATCGCCAAAATCTACAGATACAAGTGATAATCTAAGACTGCTTCTAACTTTTTCACTATAAAGAAATTATTTAAAGGGTTTTTATCGCAAAAAGTGTAATTATTATTTAGAAGAAAAAAAATAACTATAATATTTTTAAACTGGGAGATAGGGATGAAAAAATATTTTTTTATATGTATATCTATTTTAATTATGATTATTATTTTTAAGTTTTCCAGTGAAGATGCAGGGGAATCATCTAGACGTTCTGGGATAATTCTGGAGTTCATACAGAGACTATCTTCGAAATATTTAAAAGAGGATCTACTTTCTTATGCCGTTAGGAAATCTGCCCATTTTACCATGTATTTTCTCCTGGGAAGCTCACTTCAGCTTTCTTTTAATGATAATGCCAGAAGTATCCCCAACAAGTTTATTGTCTTAACAATTGTATTTTTATACGCCTGTTCTGACGAACTCCATCAGTCTTTTATACCAGGGAGAAGTTCGGAATTTGGTGATGTTCTTATAGACAGTGCAGGTGGTTTAGCATCTATTTTTATTGGAGATATCTTGAGAAAAATATCCGAAACTGTTTACAGAGACAGAGTAAAAAATATATTGAAAGGAGAATGAAAATGGCTATATATTTAGCAAGGCACGGAGAAGCAGTTTCTGCAGAAAAAAATTCTGAAAGGCCTCTATCTTCTGAAGGGAGGTCTGAGGTGGAAAAAATGGCCTTTTTAATGGCCAACTTTGGGGTGAAAGTAGAAAAGGTAATACACAGCGGCAAAAAAAGAGCTGAAGAATCGGCAGAGATATTTTCTGAAAAAATATGCGACGGTAAAATATCAAAATCTAAAGGTCTCGATCCCAATGACGATGTAAAAGAGTTTTGGAAAAAATATGAAAACACAGACAGAGTTATGTATGTGGGACATTTGCCCTTCATGGAAAAATTTGCCTCTTTTATCCTCACAGGTGAGGAATACGGAGTTTTGCTGAAAATAAAAACAGGAGGAGTCGTTTGTCTGGACAGATCGGAAGACAGATGGTTCATCAGGTGGATGTTTTCTCCAGACCTGTAATATAAAGATTGGAGGAGTGAAAGTATGAAAGCTGACTTAAAAAATATATCACCTAAAATACTAAACTTTGCATGGGGAGCCATGGAGATAGAAGGATACGGACAGGGGAAAGATTTTAAACTCTATCCCGGAGGCGCCAGACCATGGGACTGGTCTGAGACAGGGACCGAACACTCTCCCGGTATACAGCCGGCAGATATAGAGGAACTAATAGAGAGAGGCTGTGAAGTGGTTGTGCTCTCTAGGGGAGTGTACTCAAGCCTGGAGGTTATGGATTCCACCATAAAACTCCTGGAAAAACATAAAATCCAGTGCCATATACTGGACACCAGAAAAGCTGTGGACCTCTATAATAAATTGGCCGGTGAAAACCTTCGTATAGGGGGACTATTTCACTCTACCTGTTAGCTCACTTTCTGATTGATGGCTACAAATATAAGATCAAATAATATAAAAATGCCACAAGAGATCGTCTTAGGATCCTGTGGCATTTTATTTTGAATATTTAGAGCCATTTTTTCTTTCTGAAAAAAGCGATGAGACCCACAAAAATAAGAACCATAAAAATCAATAAAACAGGATATCCCATCCTAAACTTCAGTTCGGGCATATATTCAAAGTTCATCCCGTAGATCCCTGCTATAAAAGTGAGGGGTATAAATATCGTGGCAATAATAGTAAGAGTTTTCATGACTTCATTCATCCTGTTACTAATCCCGGTCATATAGAGCTCAAAAATATTTCCAAGGGAGTCTCTCAAGCCCTCCATTATATCTATTATCTGAAGTGTATGATCATAAAGGTCTCTGATGTAGAGCTTGGTATTCTCGTCCATCATAGGTGACTCATGCTTCTCCAGTTTCCCTATGGCATCTCTCAGAGGCCAGAGATCTCTCTTCATGTTATTGAGGTCTACCCTTATTTTTTGAAGATTTTCCACCAGGTCTGATTTTGGCTTTTCAAGAACATCTGTATTTAGTTCTTCAAGTCTGTTGTCATATTCTTCCAGAATGAGGAAATAATTATCTATTATTGTATCTAAAAGAGAATAAAATAGGTAATCTGCCTTTTTTTTCCTGAGTTTACCTTTGGAATTTAAGATCCTTTCTCTAATTATATCAAATACATCCCCTGCATGTTCCTGAAAAGAGATTACGAGTCCCTCTTTTAATATGAGACTCACCTGTTCCTCCTCTATTTTTTTATTCCCGTTGGGAGTTCCCATCATCTTCATAACCATAAAAATATAATCTTCTGCCTCTTCCACCTTTGGTCTCTGGGAAGTGTGGAGAATATCTTCTAAAACAAGGGAATGAATTTCGAATTTTTCCCCAATTTTCCCTATAAATTCTACATCTGTCAGTCCGAAAATATTTATCCATACAACCTTACCGTCCACTGAGTTTAGTTTACCTATATCAGAAGCATTGTAATTTTGAATCTGGCATTCTTTTTCATCATAAACAAAATATTCTATATCAATTTTTTCAACTGTTTTATTTCCGGTGTAGATAAGGGTTCCCGGTGGTACCCCTACTTTTTTAATCTTCTTCTTCGATCCTTTTCCCATATTTCCATCCCCTTTCAAAAATAAAGCCATAAGAAGTATATTTGAAAAATATATCTCATTCCTGTAAAAAAGTCACCTTTTTTTTATTTTTTGGATTAATTTAATGAATTATTGAATTTATAAAGATTCTGTCACTTTTCCTTGATGAAAAGTAACCAAAAATCAAGGCCTGTGAAAAATAAGCTAAATGCCTTCGGAAATCTAAGAAAAAATCGAAACTCGCTTCGCTCAGACATCGATTTTTTCTAAAGATTTCTCTCAGTCATTCCTAACGCTTATTTTATCAATGGCCGAAAGATTCAAAACATTTTTAGCACAATAAATTAAAGAATAA
>NZ_JBFHGC010000349.1:0-3132 GCF_041583315.1 Ilyobacter sp.
GCTACTGCTTCAGTGTACTAAAAATAAAGATTGTAACATAGTACACATGGAAGAAAAAGCCAGGGAGGTAGGTCTTGCACAACTTCCTAGACTGGAAAGAGGGATGTGGTTACTAGGTATAGTGGCACATACTACGCCTCTTCTGGGGTTACTAGGTACAGTTACAGGGATGATACAGGCATTTCATGCCATAGCATCATATGGGACAGGAGATCCTTCTGTACTTGCTGAAGGGATATCTAAAGCCCTTATAACAACAGCAGGTGGACTAACTGTGGCAATACCAGCAGTGATTTTCTATAACTATTTTAATAAAAGGATAGATACTGTAATAAATAACATGGAAAAGTCTAGTGTTGAAATGATCAACTTCTTTAGAAAGTAGGTAAAAACCATGAGATTGAAGAGAATGACCAGAAGAAACAGCGGTAACATGATTCTAGAGCTTACACCACTTATTGACGTAGTATTTCTCCTTCTTATATTTTTTATGGTGGCTACCACTTTTGAGGATTTGAGCGGAATAAAGATCGATCTTCCTCAGTCTACAATAAAAGAGATCAAAGAGGTCAAGGAAATTCAGATAATAATCGATGAGAACAGCGAATTATATCTAAACTACAGAGAAGCATCTAAATCCAAGCAAAGTATCAAAGTTACTCTTGAAAATCTGAAAGAGGAGCTTGCTGAAAAGCTTTTGAACAGCAATGAGAAAAATGTAATAATTACTGCTGATAAAAAGCTTGATTATGGTTTCATAGTAGAAGTAATGACAATATCCAAAGAAGCAGGGGCAAGTTCTCTAGATATAGATACAGCTGTTGCAAAGTAGGAGGCAGACTATGGAAAAAAATGATATTCGTAGTCTTGGGATATCGCTGATTCTGAATCTTTTTATCATCCTCCTTCTTCCTGGAATCCGTGAAACAATAGTCGATACGGCTAAAATAAGTGTGGGATTTGTAGAATTAAAGGACGAAAACAGAAAGATCACCCCCAAGAAAACAGAAAAAGAATCAGTGGAGAAAACTATTCCCCAGGTAAAACAAGAGATAAAGGTTGAGAAAGAAAATCTAGAACCTGTAAAGAAAACAGAGAGCAAGCCTGTAAAAATAGAAAGTCCGGATTTTGAAATAGACTCTCTGTTGGCTATAGATAATCCACAAGTGGAAAGAACTGTCTTTATAAAAAAAGAGATAAATAATAACAAGGCGGCTCCCCAGGTAAAAACAACTGAAAAACTCACAGTAACAGAGGGAGAGCTAAAAGGACAGGAAAAACTAAAAGAAGTTGAGCAAAAGAACATAAACAGTATTGTCAGTGAGAAAGAGATAGCAGGAAGTTTCTCATCAAAAGACAAGGGAAAAGAGATGGAGTTTACACTACTGTCTCCAGCATCGGACAAAATAGAGGGTCTGCCAAAAGGCCATAAGATGGGATTTGCAGACGGGGATATAACAGCCAAATGGGATAGTTCCAACAGAAATCCGACTTATCCTCAATCTGCTTTGGAAAAAGGGCTTTCGGGTTCAGTTAAACTTAAGATTGATATAGGAACAGACGGCAGAGTCAATTCACTGATAGTGGAAAAAGGAAGCGGAATTCTTGAAATGAACAAGGCTATAGAAGAGGTAGGGAGAACATGGAAGATATACTTGACAAAAAACGGTCTCAGTGTGAAAGGGACAGTTTTATTGGAGTATAGATTTAATTTGGTCAGAGGAGAGTAGGTGATGTATTTGAATGTTTTAGGCATACTGTTAGATGCTAGATTGAAAAATGGAATAGGTGAATCCATAGACGGAAGTATAGAATTTGCAGACGGGGTATTGAGAGCTCTGGAGATATTAGAAGAAACCAGGTATGATGCTGTATTGTTGGACAGCGATACCATGGAAAAGTCTCAGCTTATAGAGTCTATCAAAATGATAAATGCAGCTCAGAGAAAAATTATTATAATGATATTGGGTGAAAGATCTAACCTTGATCTGGTGGCAGGAAGTATAAAAGCAGGAGCCTATGACTATGTTTTGAAGCCAGTGGAAATACTAAAAATTTCAAGACTTTTGGAAAAAGCAGTGAGGGATCACAAACTAAAGGCCGAGAAAGTGGATAAAAATAAAAACACAGGTGACAAGCTCATAGGTCAGACAAAAGAGATCGTAGAAGTCTATAAAATGGTAGGTAAAATGGCAGCCAGCAGAGTGCCTGTGTTGGTAACAGGTGAAAAAGGTACCGGTAAGAAGTCTGTGGCTATATCAATCCATCAGTTTAGCGACTTTAGTGAGAAACCATTTGTGAGTATAAATTGTACGGCTTTTCAAAATGAGTTTCTTGAAAGGAAAATCTTTGGTTATGAAAAAGGAGCTTTTCCAGGAGCGGCCTTTGATCAAGTGGGAGAACTAGAAAAGGCTAACGGAGGAACTCTCTATCTGGGAAATATAGAATCTCTCAGTATAGACATGCAGTCAAAAATATTAGGTGTGCTCCAGGAGGGGGAGTTTTTCAGAATCGGAGGAACTCAGCTCTTGAAGACGGATCTGAGAATAATAACTGCTTCTAGTGAAAATATAGAGGAACTCATAGTAAACGGTAAATTTATAGAGGAGCTATATCACAAACTGAAAGTTCTAGAGATAGACATACCTCCGCTGAGAGACAGGAAAGACGATATTCCCTTTATAATAGACCATTATATAATGGACTGTAACGAGGAGTTTGGAAAAAACGTAAAAGGGGTATCAAAACCTGCCATAAAGAAAATAATGAGATACGACTGGCCTGGAAATGTCAGTGAACTGAAGAATGCAGTGAGGTCTGCAGTGGCACTGTGCAGAGGAAACTCCATACTGGTAGAAGATCTGCCGGCAAACGTTATAGGGGCTAAAATAAGCAAAAGAAGGGGAGATATTCAGGACTGGATACTGGCAGACTGGATAGAGGGAGAGGTATCCGTCCTAAAGGGAAATTCCCAGAAAGATTACTATGGAAACGTAATATCCAGAGTGGAGAAAGAACTCATAAGACAGGTTCTCGAGATGACAAGCGGAAAGAAAGTGGAAACAGCTGAGATACTTGGTATAACAAGAAATACTTTGAGGACAAAAATGAATAATTACGGGCTTGAATAAA
>NZ_JBFHGC010000350.1:0-3131 GCF_041583315.1 Ilyobacter sp.
ACCATACCTCCAAATTTTATTCTTCCCAGAGCAGTTCCCTGAAAATCTTTCAGATATACCCTCACCTCCTCAGAAGATATATTTGAGGACACATCCAGAGATTTTTCTTTCAACTGAAAATCAGGAGCTGTCACCCTAACGATTCCAGTGAGTTTCTTTCCCTCTTCTGTGAACATATTCTCCACACCATAGACCCATCCAAGTCCCACTGTGACTCCCATTATCCCTATCATAGTAGATAATAAGGTGAGAAAAGATCTTCTTTTGTTTCTGAGTATATTTCTGAATGCCATTTTTAGCATCGCCATCACCGGTCCTTTATAGCTTTTGAAGGATCTAGTTTTACTGACTTGATTGCAGGATATACTGAAGCTGCTGCAGAAAAAAGAACTCCCACAATTAATATAGTCAGAGATTTATCCAAATCAAAATAAAGATAAAGTCGGTCTGAAAATGGTATATTTATCCCCAGATCACTGCTCTTTATCGCTATTTGAATCCCGTTGTGTTCATAATAACTAGTAGTCATCCAACCCAGAAAAAAACCCAGGAAGCTTCCCAAGGTTCCTACAAAAGTACCCTCTCCCAAAAAAAGCAAAAGAATTTCTCTGTTATGCATTCCGTTGGCCATCATTATACCTATCTCTTTTTGACGCTCTAGCATAGCCATAAGCATTGTGTTTGCTATCGTCACTCCTGCCATAAGGAGAATTGTTGTGCTTATTATGGCAAAAGCCTTTCTTCTTATAGAGGTTATCCTCAGTATATCCTTTATCTCCTCTTCCCAGGGAACGAAATCCAGTTTTAGTTCTTTTAGAGCTTCTGCCTCTTCTTCGGATAATATTGATTTCACTGCGATGTCATTGATATCTGGAGTATCTGCAAAGCTTTTGGAAAAACCAAGATCCATAAAAATACTGCTACTGTCCATGAGTGTATTTCCTGTCTTTATAATTCCTGTTATTGACAGATCATAGGCATTTATACTCTGTGAAGCAGTCCTTGCCATGATTGTCACCTCATCCCCTATACCCAAGTCCAGAAGCCTTGCCATCTCAATCCCCAGTACGAGAGAGTCCTCTCCGGTGACAAAAGATCCCTCTATCATATATTTATCCCTATCAAAGACTTTATTTTCTTCCTGAGGATTTACACCTATAAACTGAGCAGTAAGCTCCTCCTTTCCGTCGGTGATGCTTCCCTTGAAAATAAGTCTTTTGCTGTAATTTTTATTTTTTAAGATTTCTTCGACTTCTTTCATCACTTCTATTGGATACTCCAGCTGGTCATTATCGTCTTTTTCAATATAAAAATTTTTCCCGTAAATTTTATAGTGGGAAGTATCTGTTTTTATGTAGATATCTGTTATCTGTTTTTCCAGTCCGGAGTTCAGACCCTCTCCCAAAATTGCCAGGTATATTCCCACAATCATTGTTATAAGAGTGAGGAGTGTTCTTTTTTTATGCCTGAATATATTTCTGAAAATCATTTTAAATATCATGGAGAATCACCCTCCCGTATCCCGTCTCTCAATCTTACAACTCGTTTTGCCATTTGGATAATTTTTAAGTCATGAGAAGAGAAAATAAAAGTTATGTTATATTCTTCATTGAGTTTTTTCATCATAGCAAGAATGGCCTCCCCCGTCACGCTGTCCAGATTTGCCGTGGGCTCGTCTGCCAGGATTATGCTGGGTTTTTTTACAAGGGCCCTAGCTACTGCCACCCTTTGCTGCTGACCTCCGGAAATCTCAGAAGGCCTCCTGTCTTTCAGTTCATAAATATCCATCTCTTTTAAGATTGTTTCCACCATCTCCCTCTTTGTACTTTTATCATAATTCCCTAGAAGATCAAGAGAAAATTCCACATTTTCATAAACTGTCAGTACAGGGATCAGACTGTAATCCTGAAATATAAACCCTATTTTCTCCCTTCTAAAAACCGAGGCGTCCTTGGGCTTCAAAAGTGAAAGGTCTATCCCGTCTACCACCACATTTCCAGAGGTGGCACTGTCCATAGCCCCTATAATGTTCAGCAGTGTCGTCTTTCCAGACCCTGAAGGTCCTGCCAACACTGTAAATTCACCCTTTTGAATATCCAGAGTTATTCCCTTCAGAGCCTTTACCTCTATAGCACCCTTCACATAGCTCTTTTTTATATTTTTAAGACTCACTATAGCCATTGGCATCCTCCTCTAAAAAAATCCTTTTATTTCAAGAACCAGCTCACTATCGAATTCCTCCCCCTGGATATAATTCAATCCCCTAAAATTATTATAATAGTTATATGAGACTTGAAAATTGAAGTAATCATTTAGTTTATAAGTCACTCCTGATCTCAGATAAAGATAACTTATCTTTCCGTCCACCAAAAGGCTCTGAAACACCTCTATATCCTCGCTGACCACATAATTATACATGAGATAGACCGCCCCTCTGTCCTCTTCTTTTATATATATGGTTTCTGCCAATGTATATAGGAGATTTCCACCTATATCAAAACTATAATCTCCTCCCAAAACGACAGAATTTTGATCTGAAACGTCTGAGTTCCTGTGTATAAGCTGAGACCAGACCCCTATACCTAAGTCCCCTTTGACTTCCAGCACTATATCTTCATTTTTTACAGATTCTCCCATATTATTTTTTCTGTCATAGTGGAAATAATTTGCCATAAATTCATAATTATCAACCAAAAAAGTATAACGGGCTCCTATATTGTCATCTCTTTCTGAATTTTTAAAAATTACACTTTCAAGACGTGACATATTTTTTGAATTGTATTTTATTCTGACAGAATCGAGACCGTCCTTATCGCTTCTAGGATTTTCTATATCTACTTCATTGAAAACATCGGCACCGTTGAAAATATAAGCGCTTCCCCAAACTATCATCTGCCGCCCTGCACTGAAGGTGAGAGAATCTCCGTAGAGCTCCACATAAGACCTATAGAGGTCCAATGGGTCCTCTGAGTCATCCTGTGCCCTCAGTGAGAGCTGAGAATACCAGTTTTCTTCCTCATGTTCTGCTCCTAGTATTAATTCTAGAGAACCACTGCTGTTATTATAGGATTTAAACCTCTGAGTCCCCTCTATTTCCCCAAAATAATCCAGTGGGAAAACTTCAGAAACAA
>NZ_JBFHGC010000351.1:0-3120 GCF_041583315.1 Ilyobacter sp.
GTGACTCCTGCTAAGGCTTCGGCTCCTAGGCGTTGTCCCATGAAGATACGGTCGATTATAGTATAGATCATGACAATGGTAGAGCCAATTATAGAGGGTATGGCAAACTCCATAAGGAGTTTTTTTATATCCCCGGTTTCGAGTTTGTTTTTCATAAAAAGCTCCTTTTTCTATGTGAGTATTTATTTAAAAAAAACCTGAACAGTATCAAAGAAAATTCAGTTGTTTTTTTGATTATACGGTACCAGACAATTATAATACAATTCCCAATAAAATTAAAGACAATAAACTTTTTTTGCAGACGACCAAAGTAATTAATATGTATATGAACAAAAATAAAACTAATTAAATCAAAGCGGTCTTCCACCGGATTAATATTAATTGCAACTTTCTGGAGCCGACAGAATATTTTTTTCTCAGAAAATGAAGTTTAACAGAGTATTTGTTGAAGAAAAATGGTTTTTAAAGTATAATGTAATTTCAAGAGTATGAAAATTTTGGAGGAAAAATGAGAAAAGATGTAAGCAAAGATAAACCTAAAGGAAAAGATTTTGGAAAGCTGAAAAATATGAGGAAGTCTAAGAGAATAGAAGAAAATAAAAAATTCAAGGCGGCCACAGAGAACAAAAGGCAAAATTCAGAAGCAAGAAAAGAAAAGAGAGAGAAGAAGGCAATAGTGGAAAAAGCTCTAAATGTTAAGATCGTAGGCTTTAGAAAGGGTATGCTTCTGGTAGAAGTAGAGGGTGAAGTAGAGAAAAGAGCCTTTATCTTTTCCAGAAAAAAAGTCAGAAAAGATAACTTATCTAGAAAAATAGGTGATTTTGAGATCAAACTTTACGGGAATAATGTTAAAATAGAAACATTAGAGGGATATGAAGAGATCAGAGAACAGCTAATATGGGAGTTTGAAGAGATCCTCTAGAAAAGGAGTATGTTATGAAAAAATTAGTCATAAAGTGTCCAAAGTGTAAGAAGAAAATGAAAATAATGGATAAACCTGCAAAGTATAGATGTCCTAATTGTAAAGAGGTCTATAAATACACAAAACCGAAGCAGATTACAAATAAGATACTTACAATTTTTAAAGATGCCGGTCAGACAATGATAGATATAAAAAATAATGTAAAAAACAAATACAACATGAGTAAGAATACATATAAATATATGAAACAGGTAAAGAAAAATATGAAAAACAATCCCAACTGGTCAAACTACCACAAGGAACAGCAGGAGATGAAGGATGTTTCCGGCTCTAAAAAGGGATTCAAAGGATTTATTGATAAACTGAAAAAGAAAAAATAAATCTAAAATGATTATTGTCTGTATAAAAAAATTGTAGGTGGATGCCTGCAATTTTTTATTGGGACAATTTATTACTGACCGTATACATATTTAGGAGGAAGTTTTTATGGATAAAAGAAGAAGACTGGAAGAGGAAAGCATTCCCAAGCTGCTGTGGGAATATTCTCTTCCTGCAGTTGCAGGGACACTGGTTTACATACTTTACAATATTGTAGACAGGATATTTATAAGCTTTGGAGTGGGACGTCTTGCCATAGCCGGACTCAGTATAACTCTGCCTCTGTTTACCTTTATTCTGGCCACAGGGCTGCTCATAGGAATGGGAGGAGGATCCCTTATCTCCATAAGTCTAGGAGCCAGGAAAGAAGAGTATGCAGAAAAGATTTTGGGTAATGCCATAGCTCTTTTTGTAATAATAGGAGTCTTGTTTTCTGTATTTGGGCTGGTTTTTTTAGACGATATACTTAGTCTCTTCGGGGCCACTTCCAATAACATTATCTACGCTAAGGATTACATGTCGCTTATATTTTTTGCCACTCCTTTTCAGCTTATGTTTATAGGAATGAATCATATAATAAGAGGTGAGGGGAATCCAAAAACAGCAATGAGAATGAGTCTGGTGGGATGCGGGTTAAATATAGTTTTGGACCCGCTGTTTATTTTTGTCTTTCATATGGGGATAAAGGGAGCGGCTCTGGCCACAGTGATATCCAATGTTCTGGTGGCTTATTTACAGTTGAGACATTTTCTTGGGGGAAGGAGCAGGATAACCTTCAGAGCTAAAAATATGAAGCTGGATTTGGCAGTGATAAGGGAGATTGCCAGTATAGGGGTGGCTCCGTTTATAATGCAGATGTCCAATTCCATAGTGGTGATATTTATAAATAAAAATCTGAATATATACGGAGGAGACATAGCCATAGCTGCCTTTGGAATAATAAACAGCTTGAGTACTTTGTTTTTTATGCCTCTTGTGGGGATATATCAGGGAAGTCAGCCGATACTTGGATTCAACTACGGTGCCGGGATATACAGCAGAGTTAGGGAAGCGTATAAAATATCCATGAAAACCGCTCTGATAGTATCTGCAGCGGGATTTACAATGGCTATGTTTATACCGCATGTTCTTATATCTCCATTTATAAAAAATGACCCGGAACTCTTTAAACTAACAGAGGGGGCTCTCAGAATATTTTTCAGCATGGTTCTCTTTATGGGATTTCACACTATAGGGGGAAGTTATTTTCAGGCAGTGGGAAGAGCAAAGGTTACAACTGTTATAAATATGCTCAGGCAGTTTGGGCTTATGCTTCCGTTACTTTATATTTTACCAAAATATTTCGGACTCAAAGGAGTATGGATGGCTGCTCCTGTTACTGATTTTATTTTAGCTTTATTTACATCCTACTTTGTATTTTCTGAGTTTAAGAGGCTGAAGGAGATGCCTCTTAAACTAAAAAAAGAAAAGATATAAAAAAAAACCACCTTCCCGGGGGGCGGGAAGGTGGTTTGGGGGAGGGATACAAAATCATGTATCTGCATAAATAACGATTGATTTTTTTACTGTGTATTTCTACACCAAATATTTGTTATTAGTTTCCTAAGAACATCTTTATATCTTCATCTGCGCTTGAGATACCAGCGATACCGAAGTTTTCAACAAGAACATTTACAACATTTGGTGAAAGGAATGCTGGTAATGTAGGTCCTAAGTGGATATTTTTAACTCCAAGGTGTAAAAGAGCAAGTAGTACAATTACAGCTTTCTGCTCAGACCATGCAATGTTGTACGCGATAGGTAATTCATTGCTGTCATTA
>NZ_JBFHGC010000352.1:0-3114 GCF_041583315.1 Ilyobacter sp.
AATTGATGGAAAAAATAAAGTATTAAAATAATCAGTTTAAAGGGGGAAAATAACGTGGAAAAAAATATCAAGTGGACAGTCAATAATATGGAAAGAACCAACTATAAGCAGTGTATTGAATTTCTCAGTAAGGAAGAGGTAGGAAAGGCCAAAAAATTTCATGAAAGTTTCGATCAGTACACAATAACACCACTTGCTGAGTTGAATAAGCTTGCTAAACATATAGGGGTGAACGGAGTATATGTCAAGGATGAATCTTATAGATTCGGGCTGAACGCTTTTAAGGTCCTCGGAGGATCATTTGCAATGGGTAAATACCTGGCTTCAAAACTCGGGAAGGATATCTCTGAGCTAGGGTATAAGGAGTTAATCTCAGACAAGATCAAAGAAGAGTTAGGAGATATAACATTTGCCACGGCAACTGACGGAAATCACGGCAGGGGAGTGGCTTGGACAGCAAATAAACTAAATCAAAAATCAGTAGTATACATGCCAAAAGGATCCTCATTAACAAGGCTTGAAAATATAAGGTCTGAGGGAGCTGAGGCTAGCATTACTGATGTTAACTATGATGAAGCAGTGAGAATAGCAACCGACTATGCAAATGAAAATAACGGAGTAGTAATACAGGATACAGCCTGGGAAGGGTATGAAGAAATTCCAGCATGGATTATGCAAGGTTATGGAACTATGGCCCTAGAGTCCATTGAGCAACTAAAGGCTAATGAAATTGAAAAACCAACTCATATATTTTTACAGGCAGGAGTAGGTTCGCTAGCAGGAGCAGTTCAGGGTGTATTTGCATCTATCTATGGTGATGAATGCCCGACAACTGTAATAGTAGAATCAAATCTTGCAGACTGTCTGTACAAGTCGGCAAAAGCCGGAGAGATAGAGTACGTAGGCGGAGATATGCAGACAATAATGGCCGGTCTAGCCTGCGGAGAACCAAATACAATCGGATGGGAAGTACTGAAGAATCACTCAGCAGCATTTGTATCCTGCCCTGACTGGGTGGCTGCTAACGGAATGAGAATCTTAGGAAATCCGTTAAAGGGGGACGACCAGGTGATATCAGGAGAATCCGGAGCAGTAACAACTGGATTACTATTTGAAATAATGACAAACCCAGAGTATGCACAGATGAAAAAGGATCTGAAGTTAGACGAAAACTCAAAAGTGCTTCTCTTTTCCACAGAGGGAGATACAGACCCGGAAGTATACAGGGATATAGTTTGGAAAGGTGCACACACTAAATAATAGAAAAATTCTAATTTTAGGAGGAATTAAATGTTAAGTCAAACCAGAGAAGAAAGACTAATAGAACTATGCCAAGAATTAATAAGGAATCCATCTGTATCAGGCAAAGAAGAAAAAGTAGCCGAAGCTATGAAAAAGGCGATGCTGGAAGAATTTGGATTTGATGATGTACAGGTAGACAAGTATGGAAATGTCATAGGAAGAATCAAAGGTAATAAGCCTGGAAAATCAATTCTTTTTGACGGGCACATCGATACCGTGCCTGTAACTGATGAATCTGTATGGACGTATAATCCCTTTGGGGGAGATATAATAGATGGAAAGATCTACGGAAGAGGGGCTTCAGATATGAAGGGGCAAACTTCTGCTATGATCGCAGCAGCGTCATATTTTGCTGAAGATATAAATAAAGATTTCGCCGGAGAGATCTATGTGGCCGGTGTGGTACACGAGGAACTTTTTGAAGGAATAGCAGCAAGAGAGATTTCAAAAAATATAAAGCCTGACTATGTGGTCATCGGTGAATCTTCTGAGCTAAACCTTAAAATAGGTCAGAGAGGAAGAGGGGAAATAGTAGTCGAAATATTCGGGAAACCTGCTCATTCAGCCAACCCTGAAAAGGGAATAAATTCTGTTGTAAAAATGGCCAGAGTTATAGAAAGAATTGAACAGTTGGAACCAACTGAGCATCCTGAATTGGGGAAAGGAATTTTATGCCTTACTGACATAAAATCAGAGCCATACCCTGGTGCATCTGTAGTCCCTGAGTACTGCAGGGTGACATTTGACAGAAGAGTTCTTGTAGGGGAAACAAAGGAGTCAGTCCTAGCTCCCATTGAAAAATTACTGGAAGAGATGATGGCAGAAGACCCAGAGTTAAAAGCAAAAGTATCATACGCAATCGGAAAAGAGATGTGTTATACAGGAAATGTTATAGAGGGGGAGAGATTCTTTCCAGGATGGCTTTACTCTGAAAATGATGACTTTGTACAGGCGGCGTATAGGGGCTTAAAAGAGGCTGGAATAAACTCTGAGATCACTCAGTATTCATTCTGTACTAACGGTTCCCACTATGCAGGAGAGGCTGGAATTCAGACTATCGGATTTGGCCCATCAAAAGAAAACCTTGCTCATACAATCGATGAGTACATTGAAATTGAACAACTTTGTTTAGGGGCAAAAGGGTACTACGGAATCCTTAAGTCTGTGTACAACAAATAGAAAAATAGATTAAGAAGGTGTAAAAATGGATGTATTAATAAAAAATGGAAATATTGTTGACGGTACTCTGGAAAAACCTTTTATGGGGGATATTTATGTCAAGGACGGAATGATTCAGGCTATAGGTAAGGATATTCATGTGGAAGGGATAAAGGTAGTAGATGCTAGAGGACGTGTTGTAGCTCCAGGATTTATTGATACCCACAGCCATTCAGACCTGATAATGTTACTAAACCCCTATAATGAGGTAAAAATCAGACAGGGAGTAACAACCGAAGTATTGGGACAGGACGGGATATCTATGGCCCCGCTTCCTGTTGAATATATAAGCCCTTGGAGAAAAAACCTTGCCGGACTCGACGGAGACTCAGACGAAATAAACTGGGAATATAGAACAACTGAAAATTATCTTAACATGATGGCGGAAAAAGGTGTGGGACTCAATGAAGCTTATCTGGTCCCTCACGGAAATATAAGAATGGAAGCTATGGGACTTTCTGGAGAAGTAGCCACAGATGAACAAATTGCAAAGATGTGCAAAATCACAAGAAGAGAGATGGAAGCCGGGGCTTACGGACTTTCCACCGGACTTATCTACATGCCATGTGCATACTCAGAAACAAAAGAAGTTAT
>NZ_JBFHGC010000353.1:0-3113 GCF_041583315.1 Ilyobacter sp.
ACCTGGCCAAATATATAGGGGTCATTTATCATAGGTGCAAAGAAATCAAGTGTCTGTATCATAGCTAAATCATCAGTGAGTTTGTACACCGATGCATCGTCTGATTTTTCGTATCCAACTATTAGATTTTCATCTTTTAAAGTTGGGAGGGTGGAAAGTAATTTTGAAAGGACGGCAGGACCCATTTTACAGGCACAACCTCCTACAGTACATTCATTTGAAGGGAACTTCATTTTTATCGCCTCTTTATATTAATGTTTTAATTGCTAGGAATATAATAACATTTTATCTGATAAAACTCAATATGAGAGGAATTTCAATATTTTTAAAGTAAAGTGTAATTTTTTTCTTGAATGAAATTCAATAATATCTTTAAAATATCAACAATAAAAAATGAGGCTGGGATTTCCCAGCCTCTATACCCTATTATTCATAAAGTCCGTAAATAACATCTGTAGATTCACGATTTTTGATAAATCCTCCAGCCTTCATAGCTGTTTTAGGGTCTCCTAGGAGGATAGCCCCCACTATTTTTTCATCACGGACGAAGAACTTCCTGTAAATTCCGTTTTTATTGTACTTATAGATATTTGCTCCCATAGGTTCTATATTTCCTCCAGAGAAGAATGAGATACCAGAAACTTTCAGCCTGGTCTCAGAACTTATAGGATTATATTTGCATTTCTGACCAGCCATATTACTACCGGCTATATCTCCCTGTTCTTTCGAAGGGATCCAGAGGCCGTACAGTCTTCCTTCAAATTCTGCAGTATCACCTGCTGCATAGATGTCTTTTATGCTGGTCTCCATATATTCGTTTACGACTATTCCTCTATTTATCTCTACTCCTGCACTCTCTGCCAGCTCCAGTCTAGGAGTTATACCTGCAGACAGGACGAGACTTTTTACCTCAAATACTTCCCCGTCATCAAACTTGATACCTTCTACAGAGTCTTTTCCCAATATCTCCTCTACATTTTTTCCCAGAATGAAATTTATTCCTTTTTCTTCCAGGGCTTTTTGGAGTATATGTGACCCTTCTTCATCTAGCTGTCTAGGAAGAAGTCTAGGTGCAGTCTCTATGACAGTTACGTTTTTTCCCAGGTTAAAAAGCGAGAAAGCCGTTTCAATCCCTAGTAGGCCACCCCCTAGAATAGCGACATCTTTGCAGATTTCCACATGATTTGCTATCTCATCACTGTCATTTACCCCACGAAATTTTAGGACACCCTTTTTTTCTTTTATTCCCTTTATATCAGGATATCTAGGCCTTGCACCTGTTGCCAGGAGGAGTTTGTTATATTCTATGGAGCTTCCGTCTTCAAAGGTAACTTTTTTATTTTTGGAGTCAATGCCAGTAACTTCCATATTTAATTTTACGTCGATATCTTTATCTAGATAAAAACCCTCACCATATCCGATAAGTTTTTCAAATTCGGTCTTATCTGCCAGGTATTCAATGAGTCTTATTCTATAGTAAAAGGGTTTAGGGGACTTTGTCACCACAGTTATTTTCCCCTCGCTATCTTTATTCCTAAGGTTTACTGCTGCAGATATACCAGCAATCCCGTTTCCTATTATTAAATATTCTGATCTTTCGTTCAAATATATCACCTTGCCTTTATTTGTTTTTTTAATAAAAACCGTAAAAAATGATGGGAATTATTCCTTAATTTAGTATACATCATTTTTCACCTGTAAAAAAGAGGGTTTTTAAGTAAAATTGAGAAAAACTATAGTAATTTATTTAAAAAAAGTCAGAAAGTGTGATTTTAGATTTTCAGAGGAGGAAGACTATGTTTGATTTCAAAAGCTGTCTGAAGATAAGTAAAGAGGAGTATAAGTCGACAATGGAACCTCTAATTATAAAAATGGGAGAGCTTCAAAGAACGGCAAGGGCCAAAAAAATTCCGATTCTGATTATTTTAGAGGGCCTGGATGCTTCTGGTAAGGGTGCTGTGATGAATGAGCTTCTTGTGGCCATGGATCCTAGAGGATATAAAGTTTATTCAAATAATAAAGATAATGAAGAGGAACTTCTCAGACCATTTTTTTGGAAATTTTGGAAAAATCTTCCTGGTGAAGGGGAGATAGCTATTTTTGACAGAAGCTGGTATTTTTCTGTTATTAAAAATATGAAAAATATTGATAAGAAAGAGTATAAACGAAGATGCAGAGAGATAATGGACACAGAGGAACTTCTGCAAAACGGAAAAACAATCATAATAAAGTTTTTTCTTTTTATCTCAAAGGATGAACAGAAAAAGAGATTTAAGAAACTGGATAAGAATCCTTCAACTTCCTGGAGGGTAACAAAAGAGGACTGGGAGAGCAATAAAAATTATGATGAAATTTTGGACCAATACGAGGAACTGATTCAAAATACAGGTAATGACAGAGACAGGTGGAACATAATATGTTCTGAGGATATAGACAGTGCAAGGGTACAGGTATTTCAGAAGACTGCAGAGTTTTTGGAGGAAGGCATAAATCAGCATGGCAAAGAAAGCCTGGAGATAATACCTCTAAAAGAAAAAAGTTTTTCCCTGGATAGTGTGAACCTAGGGGATTCTGTGAGCAGAAGAGAATATAAGAAAAAATTAAGCGGATACAAGAAAAAACTCATGGAATTGGAGCATGAGATATATGATAAGAGAATTCCGGTGGTCTTGGCCTACGAGGGATGGGATGCAGCTGGAAAAGGAGGAAACATAAAAAGAACGGTGGACAGGCTAGACCCCAGGGGATATGATGTTATTCCGATAGCTGCTCCAAATGACACAGAAAAAAGACACCATTATCTGTGGAGATTCTGGAAAGATTTCCCCAAGGGGGGACATATTACTATATTTGACAGGACATGGTACGGAAGAGTCCTTGTGGAAAGAGTAGAGGGGTTTTGTAAAGAGGAAGAGTGGCATAGGGCCTATCACGAGATAAATTCTATGGAATCCCAGTGGTCAGATGACGGTGCCGTGGTATTGAAATTCTGGCTGCATATAAGCAGTGAAGAACAGCTCAGACGGTTTAAGGAGAGGGAGAAGACATCATATAAAAACTGGAAGATAACAGAGGAAGACTGGAGAAACAGAGAAAAGTGGAATCTTTACAAA
>NZ_JBFHGC010000354.1:0-3105 GCF_041583315.1 Ilyobacter sp.
TTCATAAATTTAAAGGTAAATTGGATGATTTGGAAAATATGATATAATGAGTGCAGATCAGTGCCGGAAGCTTTGATTTTTTCAAATAAATTAATTAATAGATAACAAAAAGCTTTCTGAATAAAATCAAAAAAACTTTAAAGCACATAAATAAACTGGTAAAATCTATTTCCCACATATTAACCGGCTCTTAGCGGGTTTTAATAGTGCTGGAAATTCCGGAGGAAAATGATGAAAAATATAAAAATAGAGTTTGAATATGACGGAAGCGGTTTTTTCGGCTTTCAGAGACAGCCAGATGCCAGAACTGTCCAGGGGGAGATAGAGTCCGCCCTGAAGATAGTATTAAAGGAAGATGTAAATCTTACCACTTCTGGTAGAACAGACAGAGGAGTACATGCCTATATGCAGGTGTCAAATTTTTTTACCTCTTCAAAGATCCCTTTGGACAGGCTGGAGTTTGCAGTAAAAAATATTATTCCAGGGGATATAAGGATACACAGCATGGAGTACATGCCAGAGGAGTTTCACGCACGTTTTTCTGCCAAATCCAGGGCTTACGAGTATATCATGGGATGGGACAGGACGGCATTTGAGACAAAATATGTCTCCCTTGTGAAAGAGGAAGTTAACTGGGAAAAATTGCAAGAGATCCTTGAACCCCTTGTGGGCAGACACAACTTCGAAGGCTTTCGGCTAACGGACTGCTCCGGCAAGAGTCCAGTCAGGGAGATCTCCGAAATAAGATGTTACCCGAAAGGGAAAAATAAGATAGCGGTGTATATAAAAGGGAACGCCTTTTTGAAATCTCAGATAAGGATAATAATGGGGACGGCCCTTGCTGTATATTTTGGTAAAAAACCTAAAAATTATCTCATCAGCAAACTTAAAAATCCAGACAGCCAGGAAGAAAAAATTGTAGCAGACGGATCAGGACTGTATCTTTGTGATATAGAATATTAAAATTTTAAAGAGGTGTAAGAATGAAATTTATAGAGGTTCACGGAGATGATACAGAGATAATAAAGGGAATACTGGATCTTGAAAAGGCAACCTTCGGTGCCAACGGGGGTGTTGATATATGGACTCTGAAACCTCTTGTGAGATACGGTAAGGTTTTTGTTTTGATGGAAGGAGACCTTGTGGTCAGTGCCATAGAGTTCATTCACAAATTTGACTCAAAAGAGGTATATCTTTACGGAGTCTCTACCAGAAAGGAATTTTGGGGTAAGGGCTGTGCAAAAGAGCTTATTGATAAAAGCACAAAATACTTCATAGAAAACGGAATGGAAAGAATAAGCCTTACTGTAGATCCTGAAAACAGCCGTGCTGTAGGCCTTTACAAAAAAATCGGTTATATCCTGGAAAATGTTCAAAAGAGTGAATATGGAGAAGGAATAGACCGATTTTATATGATCAAAAAAATTATCTGAAATACAAAGGAAATGATATAGAATCAGAGTATAAATTACTAATCTCTCCTAGCGGTGTTATATTTTCTTGACATCTTTTTATAACTAGTATATCATCAATAGTGGAACGGTTACATTTTTGTAAAATGGATTTGGTGGCAGTAACTTAAAGAGGGAGGTTTTTTATGAAATTACATGTTGAGGATATAGGGGCGTACCTTAAAAGCCACGATATAAAACCCTCATATCAAAGAATGAAAATATTTGACTACCTGATTACACACAGGAATCATCCCACTGTAGATACTATCTACAGGTCATTATCTCAAGAAATACCCACTCTCTCTAAAACTACAGTTTACAACACACTAAATCTATTTGTAGAGAAAAATATAGCAGTGGTTATTGTGATAGAGGAAAATGAAACAAGGTATGATGCTGATGTGGATATTCACGGTCATTTTAAATGCGAAAAATGCAGCAAGGTCTATGATATTGACATAGATACTAAAAAAATAGATATAAGCAGCCTAGACAAATTCCAAATAAATGAGCACCACCTTTATTTCAAAGGAATATGTGAAGAATGTTTAAAAAATTCTTAATTCCTTTTTAATTTTTAAGCTTCATTTATGCCAATGTATAAGCAGATAGTTTTAATACATCAAATCTAAAAAAACATAATAATCTCTGGAATCTTAGAGATATAAATAAAACTACGGGGGTAAATCTAATGAACAAAAGAGTAGAAGATGCACTTAATGAACAAGTAAACAAAGAATTTTATTCTGCATATCTTTACCTGTCAATGAATGCTTATTTTTCAGAAAAGAATTTAAATGGTTTTGCAAACTTCATGAGAGTTCAGTACCAGGAAGAGATAAGCCACGGAATGAAAATATTTGATTATATAATGGAAAGAGGGGGAAGAGCAAAGCTCAGACCTATTGATGAAGTAAAATTAGAGTGGAAAGATGTTATTGAGGTTTTTGAGGAAACTTGCGACCACGAAAAATTTATAACTGATTCTATAAACAGCATCGTAGATATAAGCTATGAAGAGAGAGATCACGCTACGACAAATATGCTGCAGTGGTTTGTAAAAGAACAGGTAGAAGAGGAAGCTACAGCTCAAGGGTTACTAGAGCAGTTGAAGATGATAGAAGGTAAAGGTGCCGGTCTTTTTATGATCGACAGGGAACTGATGGCAAGAACATTTGTTGATGCTACTCAAGAAGCGTAATTCAAGGAGGTCGTGAATGTCAATCAAAGGAACGAAAACTGAAAAAAATCTTTTAAAAGCTTTTGCAGGGGAATCCCAGGCAAGAATGAGGTATACTTTTTTTGCTGAAAGAGCCAAAGAAGAAGGGTACGAGCAGATAGCAGAACTTTTCCTAGAAACTGCCGAAAATGAAAAAGAGCACGCCAGGAGGTTTTTCTCTTTTCTTGACAGAGGGGATAACTTGGAGATAGATGCAGCATACCCTGCAGGTTATGTGGGGAACACTCTTCAAAATCTTAAAATGGCTGCTGCAGGAGAACATGAGGAGCATACTGAGCTTTATCCTACTTTTGGAAAAATAGCTCAGGAAGAAGGTTTCCCTGAAGTTGCTGCTGTTTTTAGACTTATATCAAGAGTAGAAGTAGAACATGAAAACAGATATTTAAAATTAGCCGGAAATATAGAAAAAAA
>NZ_JBFHGC010000355.1:0-3101 GCF_041583315.1 Ilyobacter sp.
CCTTTTTCATTTTAATAACTTCCAAAATCTCTCGCTAATGTAAGTATATTTAACTTTTCCCCTTATTTAAAATATATTTTTTATATGCAAACCATTTATAGAATTATAGAGAATGATTATTTTTTATTTGAACTAGCAAAATCAGTAATCATAAGAGAAACAGATGTTCATTTTATAAAATTTTAGTGCTCTTTTTATGAAAAAAATGTACACTTTTTTCACATGTTTTTTATAAAAAAAATTTTTTATTTTTTTATACTTCCTATGCAAGTTATTTATAACACGTTATTTTAACCATATAAACTGCCCATTTTAAAATGAATTATAGTTAAAAACAACGTTATTTTAAAAACAATTTTCACAATAAAAAAAATCCAAAGCAATACCCTGGATTAAATTCAAATTATCTTTCACAAAAATATAAATTTTTTCTGTCTGATTCTCACTAAAAAATTAAAAACAAAAAAAAAGATGGGTATATACCCATCTTTTGCACAAAATAAAAACTTATCTTTTTGAGAACTGTGGTGATTTTCTTGCTTTTTTCTTACCGAATTTCTTTCTTTCTACCATTCTAGAGTCTCTAGTTAGGAAACCAGCTTCTCTTAATGCTTTCTTTAAAGATTCGTCAGAAGAAAGAAGAGCTCTTGATATACCGTGTCTGATTGCTCCAGCTTGTCCGGCATTTCCTCCACCATCTACGTTTATTTTTACTGTAAATTTGTCTAAATTCTCAGTAAGAACTAGCGGCTGTTCTACAATTTTAGAAAGAATTTCTCTTCCACCAAAATATTCTGCCATAGTTTTACCATTAATCTCTATTCCAGATCCACCAGGGATAAGTCTTACTCTTGCTACAGAAGTTTTTCTTCTTCCAGTTCCTATATATTGCATCATTTCTGCCACTGTCAATTACCTCCTAAATTATAGTTCTACCGTTTCTGGCTTTTGTGCTGCGTGAGTGTGCTCAGCTCCAACAAATACTCTCAATCTAGTTAACTGCTCTCTTCCTAATTTGTTGTTTGGAAGCATTCTCTTTACAGCTAGCATTAAAGCTTCTTCTGGTTTTTTAGCTAAAACTTCTTCAAGTCTTCTCTCTCTTAGCCCTCCAGGGAATCCAGAATGGTTATAATACATTTTGTCAGTAAGTTTTTTTCCAGTTACAGCTATTTTTTCCATATTAGTTACGATTACGAAGTCTCCTCCATCAATATGCGGAGTGTAAGTAACTTTATTTTTACCCATAAGTTTCTTAGCTATTTCAGCAGCTAATCTACCTAGAATTTTTCCCTCAGCATCGTAGTGATACCAGTCTCTTGTTACATCTTCTTTTCTTTGCATTACGGTATATTTGTTCACTATTTTTTCCTCCTCAGTAAGTTATATTTACAAAAATATAACGCAACGGTCCTTTGTGGGAAAGGATTATTTTACCAAAGTATTATATATTTTTTAACATTTTATGTCAAGACATTTTACTTGAAATATGAATGAAAAATTATTATTTTACTTTATCTCCCCTCTATACCGCACATCCTGTTGCATTTCTAAAAAAATAAAAAACAGGACCACTCTTTGCCGTCCTGTTTTAGGATTCTTTAATTATTTTCTTTTGGATCTTCAGCTTTTGGTATAGGTCTTCCAAACATCCACTCTATCTGTCTTCTCAGTCCTGTGAGGTCATGCTCTTTTCCTTCGATGGATATTTTATCATCTACAGGAAAAGGTATAAACTCTTTTTCTATAGTCATGTCTTTCTGGAGATTTAGCTGAAGCTTCACAGATTCCTTTATTCCAAATGGTCTGAATTCTGTTTTTACTGTCTTGATTAGATTTTCATCGGACATTATTTTATTTATTTCCTCTTCACTGAATCTTCTTTGAGGAGGATAGGCTGCTATAAAAAGGTCACATGATTGTACAAAGTTTAATCCTTCAGGTCTCTTTTCCAAAAGGTCTAAAGTATATCTGCCTCTTTCTGTAATCAGAAAGTTTTCAATATCTATTACTTTTTTACCTGTCCCAAAAGGGGAAGCTGCTATCCCGAATTCACCCTGTGAAATAAGCTCGTCTTCTGGTCCGTTCAATCTCATCTCAAACATTGTATTTCTTTCAAGTCCGTCTAATTCTAAAACCATAGAAAGGTTTTTCATGGGAAATGGGAAAATCGGCTGAACCATCTCTGAAAATGCTCCGAAAATATCGATAGCTCCACCTAATTGCTGGTTCAGTTTTGCTTTATGTGCCACTATTAGATTTTTAACCTTTACTGCCATTTATTTCTCCCCTCTTATCTCTTTTTATTTTTTATTTCTTTGAAATTTTGTCTTAATTATTATAGATTGATTTATTCTCCTGCTCTATGACTCAGAGTAGAATACCTCTATCTTTACTTATAAATATATCATATTTAAATACCTTTGTAAATATGCCCTCCCGACAGCTTATTAAAGTAGAATTCTCTGGCATCTCTGATGTTGTCAAATTTCTCCTCAAGCTGTGCCTCATAGAGTTTTTTCAGTATTTCTCCAAAATCCTCCCTGGGTTTCATGCCCCACTCTATAAGATCTCTGCCCATAACTATGGGTTTCAGATCAGCTCTCACCTCTTTATAGACAGCCTCTATACTCTCTATTATATTCAGCTCCTCTGTATTGTCACTTCGACCTCTCCCCAGGACATCACATCTGTAGAGTCTCAGAAGTTTCTCTATATCCACTTTCACAGCCAGTTTCTTCACCGATATCCTGTCAGCTCCCCCCTCCAGAAGCATCTTGAGAGGCTCTTCATGATACCTCACAAGTTTTCCTGCACTGTCTATGAGTTCTCTGTTATTTGTAAATTTTAATATCTCTCTGTCAAATATCTTCTTTGACTTTTCACAGTGACCAGAAAACGATGGAAAGGTTTCTTTTTTCCCGGTATCATGATAAAGAATACTCCAAAATAGTTCCGGACTTCTCTCTTCCTCAGAAAGTACATCTAGCATCATCATGGTATGGGTAAATACATCTCCTTCAGGATGATAGATCTCATCCTGCATGATCTCTTTGAGACAAGTTATCTCAGGCATTATTTTTTCCAACACCCCGGTTTTTTCC